>JALZVI010000066.1 GCA_023301015.1 Rickettsiales bacterium
TATGCCAGCATCCACCGCGCGCTTGGCAAGGACGAGAAGATATATTGGATCTGCCCGCTGGTGGAAGAATCAGAAAAAGTGCATTTAGCCAACGTCACCGAACGCTTCAGCAGCTTGAGAAAAGAGTTTGGCAGCACTGTAGGGCTGGTGCATGGCAAAATGAAGGAAGATGAGAAGGCCGCAATTTTGCAGAAGTTTTATGACGGCGAGATCAAGATTTTGGTTGCCACAACTGTGATTGAAGTTGGAATTGACGTGCCAGATGCAACCATAATTCTGATCGAGAACGCCAATAATTTCGGCCTCTCGCAGCTGCATCAGTTGCGCGGTCGCGTTGGACGGGGAGCAAAAGCCTCCACCTGCATCCTGCTCTATGACGGAAAACCTGGGCCAACTGGACAGGCGCGGTTGAAGATTTTGAAAGATAGCGAAGATGGCTTTGAAATTGCAGAGGAAGACCTGAACCTGCGTGGGAGCGGCGAGGTTTTGGGAACGCGACAAAGCGGAGAGCTGAACTTCAGTTTCGCCGAGCTTCCAACCCACAAAAACCTGCTGATCGAAGCTCGTGAAGATGCGCGGGAAATAATCAGTAATGATAGAGACTTCAAAACATCGCGCGGTAAAAACCTACGAGTCCTTATGCAGCTATTCAACTTTGAAGCCAACTTACGCTATACCAACAGCTAGCCTATTTCTGCGCTACTTCCTTATTGAAAAAATCAGTCAGCTTCAAGTTCTGCTTATAGTCCTCAACCACTTCCTTAGCGAAATCAAGTTTCAAACTCGCTGATAAATTATCATAATCCATCTGAGTTTCTTGCGTGATAAACTTAAACGCCTTGTCGTATTTGCTTGCAGTCATGCTAGCCATATTATCTCCTCTAAAGCGCACTAACGAGTCGTCGTCATTCATCATAGAATATGAAATAGCCGCCTTCATAACATCAAGCTCACGCTTTTCTCCCATGCCTTTGAAATTTTCAATAAACTTCGCCCAGTCCTTCTTAAACCAATAGATTTCTGCGCGCAGCTCACGTGCCCTTTGCGGCGGAATGCGGTTGATCTTCGATAGAGCTTCGTCATATTTCCCCTGCTCAGAAAGCATACGAACATACAAAACCTTGCGCTGCCATTCGACATATTTCGGGTTATCTTCAGATTCTGAAGCTTCCAACCGCGCCAAAGCCTCGTCGGGCTTGCGCGCCATATAATATAATATGGCTATGCGAGTGTTTATCAACGCCCGTTCTTCAACGTCATTTACATGATCCACAAAGTCTTCCAGAACCTTTATAGCACTATCAATCAAATCAAAACTAACCAAGCGCTCAGCCAGCTCAATAGTAATATACTCGCCATCACGTCCCGTAGGTTTTAGCTCAAGATAGTCATAATACAAAGTCAGAGCATCAAACGAGGCATCCAAGTTATCAAAATCCTTACGCATCGCAAGCCTATAAACCTTACGCATTTGCTCAGCAATTTCATCACTTCTTGGATGGAACGGAATTGCAGAAACTGCTGTTTTATATGCCAGCAACGCCTCAGGATAATTGCCATTTTTCGTATACAAATCTCCAGCTTTTGCCAAGATATCGAACTCAACTGCACCACCGCGCCACAAGATGCGCGCCGTGTCGAGCATTTTTAGGGTTTTTGGCAGCTCAATCTTGCCAATTCCAAGCGATGTAACCGCACTTAAATACGTAGCTCGAGCTCTTACTTCACGGCTATTGGTTTTCTCAATCAACTCCGTCCAAATCTCAATCGCTCTTTCATTCAACCCCTGAGCCGCATAAATCTTACCTTGTAAATATTGCACATAATCCAAATCGCGCTGCTTAGAATCCTTGCTCACATTATACAAAATGCGCTGCGCATAATCCAGCTTGCCACTATTTAGCGCGGCTTCAACAATTGGCAATTGCAAAGCCGTTGCTATCTCTACTGGATACTCATTTAAATTTTCAGGCAAAGCAAACCCATCGGGGATAGTAGCATCAACCTTAGCACGAGGGTTCTCCTTCAGTATCTCCATTTTTGCTGCAATCACCCACATCGCAAACTCATTCCTATCTTTGAATTCGGGGATCTCCATTCTCTCGAAATCAGCAATCGCTTTGGCATATTTTCCAGACATAAATGAAGAAGCCGCTGCCATGAACGCATTGTCAAAACCAACCCTAGCGCCCAAATCAACCGCCGCCTCACGATAGAATTTCTGTATGAACAATGTTCTGCCGCGCAGATCTTCATCAATTCTGCGCATTAGGTCACGCCCATCTTCGCCCGCAAAGACCTCTTCCAATTTACGCAGCGGTGTGAAATCTAGAATTTTCTCGCTCACTCCATCTTCAACATCGTCCCGAGCAAAAAGCTTTCTTTCCATAACTGACGGGGTTAAACGAAGTTGGTTGCGGCTGAACTTAACTTCAGAACCTTCCGTAACCTTGCGCAATACAATCCCTAGAACAGACTTTTCAATCACGAAATCGCGATAAACCACACGCTCATTGAACCCTTCTCCAGAGTTTCTTGACGGAAAAACTGTCAACACCTCGTCAGTAAAGCTATCCTTAACATCTACTGAGTTGTCTATCCCAGGAACATTCACAAACCATTCAGCGCCATCTTTCTTAAGCGATAGAGGGTACTTAACTGGAGACTCTAACACAGAGTTAAACTCAACCTTCCAAGTGTTTTCCCTGCGAACCGCAGAAGCGAAGCCTCTGCCTTTCATAGTGAATTTATACACCACAGCCTTTGCATTTGGCACTCTCTTAACATCTGAGATAATTTCTGACTTGGTAATATTCGGCAAACCAAACGGATCCTTAGTATTGAATAACAACCAATACTCACCAAATCTTTTAAACAAGGCCGCATCTGTTTTGTCTTCGAAACTAAACGTGAAGCTTTCAATGTCACCATCTTTTTCAGCCACAATATTCTTATCATAGTTTATATATTCAGCCGGCTTGGACTCCGCAACCTCTGTTGGCGCGGCCTTAGAAGCAACTTCAGCTAACTCATCCGCCTCAACTACTTCAGACGCCTCAGCCTGCACAACCACCTCAGAGTCCTCAACTACTTCAGACACCTCGGCCTGCGCAACCACCTCAGAGTCCTCAACTTCAACTGCATCGCTAGATTCTGGCACCGATTTTTCCTCGGCCTTCACATCCCCCAACTTAACTTGCTTCGTTTCAGGAAGTTCTACCTTCTTTTCCTCAGCCTTAGGCTCGGCAACAGGCTCTGCATCTGCAACTTGCTCAGTATTGTCAATAATATCCAAAAACACTCGGCGCTTATTTGATGTAATAACACGCTCTGCTCCAACCTTATGCTTCACGCGAATTGCCAAATTTCCACCATCCAGCTTCTCGATAACCTCAAAACTTCCCTTAAATTTCTCAGGTATCAACGGCACATTATAACCCGCCCTACCCTTAAATTTAATAACAACTTCGCCAGTTTTTTTGTCATAGCTAAACGCAGGGCGCTTATTGAATGTAATTGTCATGCGCTGGCCGTTCGATAATGTAGAAAACCAAGTAACAGCTCTTGTAGCTCCAGCAGCAGGCTCAATTTCCGAAAGATCTTCCACAGAAACAACCGCAACCTTCACCACTTTCTTTACCGCAACTTTCTTCTTAACAATCTTTTTTGGACGAACAGCTTCAACAATCGGATACGCTCTAGGAGCTGGCTTCGCAATTTCCTTAGGCGCAACCTCAACCACAGCTGAAGCCTCGCTCACGGCAACGGGCGCATTGCTAGGAAGCACCTTAATCCGCGTCATTCCATTCCCCGCCTTGCCATCTTTCAAGCGTTGCAGAATCAACTCATTCGGATCAAACTCTGCCGCAGACGCAAGCACGGGCGAAGCTAATTGACAAATTAGCAAAAATGCTGGAAATAATATGTTAGAAAGCTTGCTCATTAAGTATAGCTTAGCACCAATTCGTTAATAATAAATTAAAACTAGGCAAAAATTACCTACTTATGTCAGAAAAGCAGCAAAACTACCCAGATGTAAACCCTAACCCCAATTTCCCGCAGATTGAAGCGGCGATTTTGGCCGAGTGGGAGAAAAATGGCACATTCCAGAAATCTATCGATGCACGCGAAGGTGCGGAAGAGTTCGTGTTCTATGATGGCCCTCCCTTTGCCAACGGTTTGCCACATTATGGCCATTTGCTAACGGGCTATGTAAAAGACATTTTCGCACGCTACCAAACGCAGCTAGGCAAAAAAGTTGAACGCAATTTCGGTTGGGATTGCCATGGTTTGCCCGCAGAGATGGGAGCAGAGAAAGAGCTAGAAATCAGCGGACGCGCCGCTATCCAAGATTTCGGTATCGACAAATTCAACGATAAATGCCGCAGCTCAGTGATGGAATATTCCGGCGAGTGGGAAAAATATGTCAACCGCCAAGCACGCTGGGTGGATTTCAAGAATGATTACAAAACCATGGATAAAAGCTCCATGGAATCCGTAATGTGGGCGTTCAAACAGCTGTTCGACAAAGGCTTGCTGTATGAAGCAATGCGCGTAATGCCGTATAGCTGGGCAGCCGAAACACCGTTGAGCAATTTTGAAACGAAGCTGGATAATTCATATCGCGAGCGCGCGGATAAGGCAGCGACTGTGGCGTTTGAGTTAATAGAT
>JALZVI010000067.1 GCA_023301015.1 Rickettsiales bacterium
AACTGGTATTGTTCTTCAGAAAACCTACCATGCATTAAAACCATTAAGTTTAAGTCCCTGCCTGGCATTTTAAACACATACTTTCCAGTCCCAATCATTGGCAAAAAACTTCGTTGCCAATCCAGACCACACCATCTAGCCAACCCAGAAACAATGGCATGCGCCATAGCAGCCTTACCGGCTTGAATATCTATTGGCGGCTCTTCATATTCTTCTTGCGTGGCTTTTGAGCATAAAACGCCCTCTTCGCACTCTACTTGATGAATGTTATCTAGTGCGAATTTAATATACACCTGCGCCTGCTCCGCACTAACCATAGCCATATATTTATCAATAAGAGACTCCGCTTTTGCTGCGCCCGACAAAGCACAAAAGCAACATAGAAACATAATTAATTTACTTTTCATTTTCCAATTCCTCTATTAGCCACAACTTTACCTCATCGGGCAAATGCATGCAATTGCTTTCCTTCAGCGCGCCATAGAGAGCGTATAATAACATCTTATGTTCCAATGCGGTGATATCAAACGCATACGCAAGAACGCCTCCATATAGCCCATCTTCTGCAAATCATCAGGTGTGGAAACGCCAACACCCCTCAGCCCTTGCGCCACTTTCGGCCCGACATTCTTT
This sequence comes from Rickettsiales bacterium, assembly GCA_023301015.1. The sequence continues at coordinate 634 of JALZVI010000067.1, forward strand.
AGATTCTCTAGTTTTTTCATAGCACAGCCCTTAGCGCGTTCTTAGGCTGCAAGGCGAAGCCGCAGCGGGGAGAGATTAAATGCCACTACCCCAAAAACTTCGACACGTCGCGCTTCAACTCTTCCGAGTGCGCCAGCTTCTTCAGCTCTTGCGGCTCACCGTGCATTGCGGCTAGAATAATTGACATACCCTTGCTCATCCCGCTCATAAACGCCGCCTGCTCAAGCCCGTCAACCTCGCCGTTCATCAGCGCGTCCTGAATTTTTGTGTTCAGCTGCATGCTTTCCACACGCGCCGCATATTTTGTTGCTACATCACGCATCGCGCATTGCACCACAGGCGGCAGCTCCTCAGCCTTTGTCCATTCTGAAAGCTCATCAGCCTGAACGCCAAGAACCAGCAGCAACTCGTCAAACCAACGAATTCCAAACACCGCCGTTCCAATCTGAATTAAATCCGCACCTTTCATCTCAACCTCCTACTGTTGCCGAACAATATATGCGCTTTTAAACATCAAGCAAGCAACAAAAAAAAGGGGCGCCACATATGTGACGCCCCTTTTGAATTCAGAACCAATCAACCCTACCTCCTGCGACGGAGGAGAGTAATTGACCCAAGAATTGACAGCAAAGCCACAGACGGCTCTGGCATTGCTGATGGCCTTTCTACGACAAAGGCAGCTGGTCCCTCAAACCAAGAAGGGCGTTCGATTCCGAAGCGCACTTCTTCACCACCTGCTAGTGCCATAAACCTAATCAAGCGATCAGGTTTAACACGAATGCCGCCAGTCAAATCTCCAGAATCATCTTCATCGAGAGACAGAATATCCATATCAAGATAGCTAATGTATAAGTCAGGTGAACCTACCATAGAAATCATAAACTTCGTTTGTGACAGATTTTCTAGATAATACTCTGGACTTCTCGAGGTTGGTGTAATGACAAAATAGGCTTCATCTCGGCCGCGGAATCCCCCTAAGTCTTCAATGTCAAATTCCCAGACATACAAAGACTCATTATTAATTCGCCCCTCTCCATTAGAGATCGAATCAAATCTAAGGGTTGCCCCATGGAGTAGGCCCGTCATCGATAGCGCCGCAATTGCGGTCGCGATTTTCATTTTTTTCACAATTTTTATTGGGTTACTTTTGCCCAGAAATTTTGGACGGCGAATTTTTGCGCCCGTAGCTTTTAGCCGACGAACACAAAAATCCACCGAACAAAAAAAAGCAAAATACGCATTCATAATAACATCTATTTATTAAAGACTAAACAACCTTAAATCCAGAAACAAAAAAAAGACAGCTCACACGAAGTGAGCCGCCTTTTTGATCTTCAACCAACTATCTCCTGCGGCGCAGGAGGGTTGATGTTAGTCCTAAGAACGCCATTAGCACCGAACTTGGCTCGGGAACTGAGGCGACAAGCGTCGCTGTTCCGAAGAGGCCGTAGTTCCCGTCTATGATGGCGTCATTGCGGACGACACCAGTTTGAGAGGACACAGCAACCTCCTGATACCTTGAAAAGTCGATATCATTCGGGAGAACAACCTCAGCATAAAGCTTGCCATCATCATCCTCAGTAAAACTGAGACTGACATTACTAATGTCAAAAACCTCGTTCCTGCCAGAAGGGTTTCCTATTAGCCTAATGTCAAAGCTTGGCACATCTACTGCCTCAAATTGAGGCAGCACCTCCATGGACAATGTCCAGGAGTTGAATGTCACAACCGGCGCCATTGATATATTAAACTGCCATATCTCGGCATGAGACTTGATCCCATAATTGAACGGGTCACCGACCTGCTCAATTATATCAGCTTTGAAGCTTGGCTCATATGTGCGGACTAAAGCACCGTTCAACGGTGCTACTACTAAAGCTGCGAAAAGCAGCGGTGTTTTTTTCATAATATTTTTCAGTGTTGGACGAAGAAATGTCCGAAGCACCAGCAACGAATATTTATTCGCCACGGAGTACAAAGAATTAACTTACAGTAACATCTCAAAAGATATTTGTCAAAAAAACAGTTGGTTGTATATTATTAAGGGAGCAGAAAAACCGCTGGCAATCGCTTAGCTACACGCTACAAACACTGACTTTGCAACTAAATCTTAACAAAACAATGCTATTATTAGTATATTACACATTTTAAAGGGAGTTTGTTATGAGTGAAAAAGAATTTGCAATTAAACAGGAAGGCGCACCTGATTTGGAACAGAGCACTGCTGCAGGCAATGGAGTAATGCAGAAGTCTAAGGCAAACACTTATGCTTCCGAATACAGAAACAACGGAATAGAGAAGTCTAAGGCAAACACTTATGCTTCCGAATACAGAAACGACGGAGTTGATCCAGAAGGTGCTGAGCTTAAAGAAACTAGACCTATGCTTAATGCTGAAAACTTAGATGCCATTTTAAAAGACCCACGAGCTGCCGTTGGCAAAGCTGCTCCGCCAGAAGAAAAAACACCGGCATCCACAGATGTTAGCCCAGCAGCCATCCCTACCAACGAGCCAGCACAAGCAGCCCAAAGAGCTGAGAGTAAAGGATCTGGCGAAGGTAGATAGAGTCACAGACTCAGAAAGAGCTACTTCTTCTCTTCCAAAAACGCATCCAATTTATTGATAATCTCAGGGATTTTTAGCAGAATTTCATGCGCATTTTCTGCAGTTTCCATCGCAATTGCACGCAGCCCTAAATTTTTCGCTGCCCACTCAATCACCAATGGCTCAGCCAATTTCCACATATTCAAATTCGGGTTGAGGCTACGACCAACGCCCTCAGACATCATCATTGTTTTTTGCATCAACAGCAAATGCGGCTGCGCCTCCATCTCAAAATCTTCGGCGACTTTGAACATTTGCGCCAGCAAGCGTGCGACAGAAATTTCATTGATCGGCAAGTCCATCACCGGCTCACCCACTGCGCGACAGGCCAGTGCGAACTGGTCGCGGTTTTTGTGTGCAGGAACATAGCCAGCGTCAAAATGCGCAGCCGCCACTTTTTCATAATCACGGCTCAGGAAGCCCGCCAAAATCTGCGCCACAAACATACGGCTACGCTTATCAATCCGCCCCATAATCCCAAAATCAATTGGCACAATTTCCCCGCGCGCGTTGATAAAAACATTGCCCGGGTGGATGTCGGCGTGGAAAAAACCGTCGTCAAAAACCTGCTTAAACAGCGTGCGTGAAGAGTTCGCCAAAATCACATCAGGATTATGCCCAGCCTTGATTATAGCCTCCTTGTCATCAATCTTAATCCCGTCAATCCACTCAAGCACGAACACTTTTTCCGTGGTGAACTTCCAATAAATCTGCGGTACATAAAACCCCTGCTCGCCCGCGAAGTTTTGGCGCAACTTGCTCGCCCCTGCTCCTTCAAGGCGCATATCTAGCTCACCATGGATAATTTCGTCGAATGTTTTGATAACCGCCACAGGCTTCAAACGCTTCGCATAATCTGGATTACGGCGCTCAATCAACCGCGCAATCCAATAGAACAGTTCAATATCCCGCCCGATTTGCACCGTGATGTTCGGCCGCAGAATCTTCACCGCAACCTGTTCTCCGCTCTTCAGCACAGCCTTGTGCACCTGCGCAATGCTCGCCGCAGCCACGGCTTCTGGCGTGAAATCGTCAAACACATCCTCCAGCTTTTGCCCCAACTCCGTCTCAATAATATCTCGCGCAACTTCTGCTGAAAATGCCGGCAGCTTGTCTTGCAAAATTGCCAAGTCAGCGGCAATCTCGTCGCCTATCAAATCTGAGCGCACAGAGAGCGCCTGCCCCAGCTTCACAAATGTCGGCCCAAGCTCGATAAACGCCGCAGCCAGCCTTTGCCCGCGAGTTTTGTCCTTGCTCTTTCTCCTTGCCAAACGCGCCACAAAGCTGATGAACGGGCTGCGCACCAAGTCCACAGGGAACAGCGCATCATGCTTCGCGAGCGTGCGCGAAATGCGCAATAAATGCCAAAAGTTTTTGAAATTCCCAAACATGCCAATACACATACAACAAAAATCCCAACCTGTCACCGCAGAAAACTTGACATCCACTCAAACTTTGTTAAGTTATATACATGGTATCACTAGCCTTACCAGATGAGGAACGTAAAGTTCACGGACAATTCACACAACGTGTGCTGGCTCAGTCACGCACAGGTGACGCCCAAATTTCTTGGGTGCAACGCACATCACCAGAGCGTACAGAAATCCGCAAATCTACACTAACACTAGATTCCGAAGGCCTCTCTTGGGTTGACTCACTCGAATCAGAACAAAAAGAACAACATCTAAAAACAGAGAAATTAGCACGCAGAGTGACCAATGAAAATCACCGCGAAATGACAGGTGCAGAAGCTCCAGACCAAGCTACTCCAAAGCTAAAACCACTATTTGGAAAAAGCCCGACTGGCAAGCATACTAAGGCATACCTGAATGCAAAAGCCGAACCGAAGAGCTTTATTGCGGCTTTGATGAATTAGAGCACTTAACCTCGGGCACCATATGAATTTCAATCGAAGACGTTTCGCAAAAAGCCTTGCTGCGCTTTTCATCAAACCTAACTTGCTTAACGCTGACTTAATCAGCAAACCAAGTTCTGACCAGATGTCCTTGGCAAGAACAATTTTTGTTAGCTTCAATGGCAACGGGCCAGGAATGCATTTGGTTGGAAGATACGGCAGAGGCCTAAGAAAAAAAATATGCGGCAATGAGTCCGCCACAGACACTGAGTTTTTTGATAGATGTTATCGTTTCTGCATGCTCGAAGCTGAAGCTATGGGCTACAAACCAATATTACGAAGTGAAACAGAAGCAAGAAAACTATTCGACACTCATGTTGCGAAGTCTATAACCAGAGACCCTATTTTAGAAGCTGAATACCGAGAATTTGAGAAGCCTGCTGCCCAAGAAAAACCCAACAAAGAAGGCAAGAAAACCTTGTCAGAAAAACGTTTTTCAGCATCACTTTATGAGCTCTCAAACGGGAAACAAGGTGGCTTTGATAGAAATTCAACTATGTGGCAAGAAAGGTTACAGCACGAGCATCAAGGGTATATAGGTAAATCGCCTAGCTTTTAGTACCAACATGCAGCGCAACCACGCCGTGATTCAGCTTTTTATGTGTGGTTTTGCCAAAACCAGCATCGGCAATCATCCGCTCAAAATCGGCGGCGGCGGGAAACTTGCGGATAGACTCCACCAAATATCGATAGCTCTCCTCGTCACCCGCAACCATTCCACCAACTTTCGGAATTACGTTGAACGAATATGCATCATAAATTTTCGCCAGCACGGGGTTTTCAATATGCGAGAACTCCAAGCACACAAACTTGCCACCTGGCTTTAGCACGCGATGAAACTCACCTAGCGCCTTTGGAATGTCTGTCACATTACGAATCCCGAATGAAACTCCAACCGCGTCAAAGCTCTCATCCTCGAACGGAATTTCTTCCGCGTCCACCACTTCAAACTGCAAACGCTCTAGCTTACCAGTATCAATCGCCTTGTTGCGCGCCTCTTGCAGCATGTCGGCGTTGATGTCCGTCAGCGTCACATCCGCGCCCTGCTCCCACACTTTGAAGCCAATATCACCACTTCCGCCTGCAATATCCAAATAGCGCTGCCCCTTGCCAAGCCCAATACGGCGAACCATCTCACGCTTCCACAACCTATGCAGCCCGAGCGACATAAAATCATTCATCACGTCATACTTCGACGCGACCGAGCTAAACACGCCCTTCACACTCGCCTTATGCTCTTCCTCTGAAACCTGCTTGAATCCGAAATTTTTCATATAGTTTTGTTATCATTATCGCGACATTGGCGCAACTTTTTCCGCAGCTCTATCTTGCAAAAAGGCCTCTTGAAACCTCACAGACACCTCCGCAATACTATACTCTTCACCATCAATCCAGAATTTTGGATTGCCCAGCTTTGGTTCTGCCGTTTTCAAAATCTCCACCCACTCTTTTGGATCAGATTCCTGCAACAACTCACGTGGAACATAGTTTGAGAGCATAAACTCCGTCAATTTCCTAAAGCCATCAGCTGTGCTGCCTGCGCATTTCTCATTGACCAGTTCAATCAATTCAGCCGTTTTCTCAACCCTACCCATCAAGGCATTGAACCACTCACCATCAGCCTCCCTAGCTTTGAGAAAAATTTGCTGATTCAACTGCAATGCGAACTCCTCATAGCCACTGTTAGAATGCTTGTTCCTAGAATCTGCTTTCAATTGCTGAATGACTTCATTAACATTTTGTGAAATATCTAACCTTGAAGCAAACATTGTCATCCCATGAGAAAAATCATGCCCACAATCTAATGTGGCCCACTCTATAAAACTTACAACAGGCTTTTTCAAACCATTAAAATTCAAATCATTTAATACAGAATCACTAACTTCAAACCCGCCAACTACCGAAAACTCATCATGATTTCTACTTGGTTTAGCAAATTTCACTTCCCTCCTGCCCTTATCAACCTTTCCACCATAATATTCCCAAATCATATATCTAAAACCTGGAACACTAGAATGTGGCGGCGCAATGGGTTGAAAACCCAATATCTCAGATGCCTTACAAAAACTCTCTGTAACCACAACTGGCTCCAAAACCATGCGCGCATTCGACACTTTGTAAGATTCTTTTAACCAAGTTTTTGAGCTGAAATTTGCATTGGGACTTTCATCGGCCACCATTGCATCCCAGTGCCCTAATCTTTCATCAATAAATGGCATCATTTTTTGCAAGTTTTGTGGAGACGCTTCATAGCTAACCCTAGACGCCCTGTTGCCAACAACTTTATGAGCAGAAACTGGCAAAAGCCCTTCTTGGCTGATCCGGTCTG
>JALZVI010000068.1 GCA_023301015.1 Rickettsiales bacterium
GTGCTCTTCCGATCTCACTGGACATGTTTAACCAATGATCTAGTAAAATTTTGTAAAATGAATAATATAAATATATTTTCATATACACATAAAGAGGAGTGTGAAATTGAATACATGAATAAATTTGATATTGATGTTATAATTACCAATGGTATCGATGTATAAATAATCGTTAAATTTAAATTTAATCTGCCATAGAGACACGACATCCATGGATATAAGTGGCCTTCTGGATATTCTGACTGTGCATAGGCCAGGGTAGTTCCTCGGTCGTCATTCTAATACCAAAATCTTGAAATACCATACCATAGAAATCTTCCGTCCATGCTATAGTACTATTTGCAAACTTAAGTGCGGCAAAAGTTTTAAGTTGTGTAATGAATACGCTCTCCAGTGTATAAGAATCGCTCTCTATTTCTACCCTGTCAGATACCATGAAGCTGTATATACTACTGGTACTGTACATCAATTTCTTACGTTCTTCGCATGTTCTAGGTGGTAGGGCTGTCCATATATCAGCGTTCCCATGTAACCTTACTTCATTCTGGTATGCTATGGTACACTTTCTTATAATAGATGGTAGTTCCGAGTCTATAATCTTATTATAAAGAGTTGGATCCACGTCGGATGGTTTGATCCTATTAGGAAAATCTAATACAACGAGACGTCTGGATATACTACCAGATTTGTCCTGGAAACCCACTGATTCATTTCCAGCCATGAAACCAGGAATTACCCATTTGCCCGACCATGGTGCATCGTGTTTGCGTGCAAGGGAGACGTCTTCGCCAGTGACGATAGACTGGAATTCTGCCTGATCTAACCCAAAATCACCTTTGATTTCGGGCATTATGAATATAGATTTGCCAATTACAGAAGAAAGTCCGAATTTCTTCTCTACGTTATTGCTAAGAACACCTACAGCATGTACTGGGTACATCGACTGGATGATTTTAATAATCAATGATTTACCACATCCTGCAACTCCTTTGAGGAATGGTATAACCTGCCACGAATCGTGTTCATTTACCTCATAGAAAAGTCTACCTATGAAAACAAATAGCCATTTAACCATATCTTTGTCCCATTTTTGTGGTGCTACAATGGAATCAAATAGTGGTGTATTTATTTCACCGTACGACAATCTTGAAATTGACGATGGTGGACTGGAAAAATACGTCTGAGCAAAAGGTTTCCTGATAATTTTACTAGAAACCAGGTTATCATCTGTGTGTTGTTCATAGTAACAAAACGTGTCATCGGACGCATTATATATCCCATCCTCAAAACTCCACACACGACGATTACAGATTAGATCAGGAAATTCAACATCCTGACAATCTGTAATATATTTTACAGAGCGTTCGAAATTCTCTGTCATAATTTTCCACATGTCAAAGTTCTTTTCTTTACTCGAATAAGACCTTATTTGTGATTCTATGGAACACTTCTCTTTCCAAGCCCTGGTTGCTTTCCCATTGATAAATATTTGCTCGAATACCGAGTCATCTAGTCTCCTATATTTTGACCTATACAAAGACCCTAGCAGGTATAATATGTATATCTGTGGGTTCTTTAGATCACTGAGGTCCATTGGACTCATCCAGAACAAAATCTCTGCAGTTTTTGCCGGAGGGAAAGTAGAATTACAATTCGTCATCCTCAAGAATGACAGGAGGGAATCTTTCCCATAGTATATGGCATTTTGGAATTCGCTGAACCTTATTTCAAGGTTCTCTACTGATTCATCATCTCTCATGTCGTCGTCGTCTTCGTCATCCAATATTGCCAGGTCGCGTCGTATAGAACTGTATGCTTTCCAGTCAGTTTCGAATATTTTCTCTATGTGATCCGGAAGAAGCTCTGAACTTGATGTAATATTGAAAATATTCAATAAGTTCCCCAAACCCTCAGGTGTACCAGGTGTCTTCCATTTTTGCTCGAGGTCTGTGAATTTTTCAATTAATTCTGATCTCGTCAAGCTGGCCATCCCGGATACAATTGTTGGTTTATTTTAATTGCTGTCTTGTAACAGTTGATACCAGTCACCAATAAATTAAATGTCTCGTATCAAGTCGGTATCGGAAATTCTAAACCTTACAAATTCTCACTCGACACCTGATAAGCTGGCGAGGAAATATATTGTGAAGAGTGTTGATAAGCTCATCCGTTCTCGTGCATCCGACCAACAGTATAGTGTAAATTTCGAAATACCCGCTATAATTGTATTCCAACCTAAATATGATCGAAATATACTGACACGGGCTATTGTTAAACATTATAGGAATATTGGATTTGTATGTAAAGTTGATGGGTACAATGTTATGATTTCATGGGGTGATGATTCCGAATCTGATGAAGAGATCGATCATGTTGCGGATGTTGTCGAATTATCACCAGGAAAGGAGTCTGAACCAGATAATAACGATTATGCTGTTATGTCGGATGTTTCCAGTGACGATGAAACTGGTACCATGCAATTTAAGGTCGGAAATGATAAGGAGAAATCTTTATCTGAACGCCTGGCCGAGATGAAGAAACCAAGTGGTAAAAAGAAGAAGAAGAGTTAGAATAATTATACTTCACGGGTTCGAAAAATTAATTTGATATGATAAAAGTTTACACTTATAAAAATAATTTTTTATTTTCATTGATGTGTCGATAACCTCCATGATGTTTTGATATCGCACTTTTATTCGTTATAACTAGTATTCCAGTAAAAATGCATCATCAGATGATGTTGTATTTTTTAAAAAAAAACTCGTAAAATAATAATACAAAAAAATATACACATGAGTTATTGTATTAATGAAGTTTTCGTTGGTATCGTGTTTTCTTTTTGTAGTTGCATCCAATGCATCGACTATTGTTGTGAAATCTGGTGACAGTATCCAGGATGCAGTCCAGAAGGCTAATCCTGGTGACATTGTGAAAATTTCCGATGGTACTTATTATCAGGATGTAACCACTGTTAGGGATGGGAAAAAGGATGCTCGTATTACTATTACCGGGTCTAGGAAGGCAATTGTAAAGGGTTCTGGAAAGGAAGGTCGCCTTTTCCAAATACATCATGACTATATTACCGTGAATGGTTTCACTATCGATGGAAAACACAATGACGGTAAGAAGGAGACTGACTATATTGACAAGCTTATTTATGCACATGGTAACCGTAAAACCCGAGTTATCCTCCAGTATGGTAAAGAATTCAGGTCTTCTATAGATGGACTTGTTATTTCCAATATGAAGCTTATCAATGCAGGTGGTGAGTGTTCTAGGATGAGGTATTTCGTAACCAATGCAGAGTATTACGGTAACCACGTTGAGAACTGTGGTGTACATGATTTTGTTTTTGGTGGTATGAAATCTGTCAATGGAGAGACTCTATACGTTGGAACTAGTAGTAATCAGTGGAATGATGGTAAAAACCCAACTCCTGAAGACGAGTCCAGGTATATTCATATCCATCATAACACATTTGTAAGTCTAGCAAACGAAGTTGATGTAAAAGAAGGTACCCAGTACGTACTGGTAGAATATAACTCCTGTTCTACCCAGAAAGACCCTAACTCTGCATGTTTGGATTCTCGTACTGATAATGTTATTTTCAGATACAATGATGTATTTGGTAATGATGGTGCTGCTGTAAGAATTGGTGGTCACACTATAAAAAATAAGACATGGGGTCAGAAAAACGAAGTCTATGGTAACACATTCAGGGACAATAAGAATGGTGCACTTGTTGTGCAGACTGGTCCCCATGGCCCACTTTGTGAGAACAAGTGTAAAAATTCTTGTGAGGTGAAGGGTTCCTATTCAAAGGATTACAAAGATATTGAAGGTAAATGTTCTGGTGTTATGGATACTTATTGGGTTGATAACACAGAAATCCCTGTTGTAATTGTCGAGGAGGACGAAAAAGAGGTAGAGGGTGTCAAATTTGAAGTAGTCAACAAGCCAGTTGTTACAAGTGGTAAATGCTATCCTGTACAGATCGAAAGTGTTGACGCGTCGTCTGAACAGGGTGGGAATACAGCTGCTTCTGCTATTGATGGTAGATCTTTGACAAGGTGGTCTGCTAATGGTGATGGAGAGTGGATTGAGGTTAAATTTTCACTTGATGTGGAAGTTGATGCAATTGAGGTATCATTCTACAAAGGAGACGAGAGATACCAAGAGTTTTCATTGTATGTTGATGGTAACGAGGTAGTAGATAACAAAATTTCCAGTGGAAAGACCACTTCGCTTCAGAGATTTCCATTTAAGCCAATTACTGGATCGTCTCTGTCATTCTTAGGTCATGGTAATAGTGAAAATAAGTGGAACTCTCTTACAGAACTTGTAGTGTGTGGTACACATGAGACCGAGCAACAAGCTGTAGACGTGAGTGGTGATACATGTGATACTTTGTCCAAGTTGGATGTAAAGAGTATAGAAATCAGTGGTAGTGATGGAAATGATGCCGACAATCTTCTAGATGGTGATCTTAAGACAAAGTGGTCTTCTGAACACAAGGATGTTATCTTAACTCTAAAGGATACTTCTTATGTTTCTGATATTGGCATTGCTTTTTACAATGGTGATAAGAATGATAACATGTTCGATGTACTAGCCCTTACTAAGAATGGGTGGAGCGAAGTTGTAGTAGATGGACATTCTTCAAAGAGTAAGGGTATTGAATCATATGATATCGATCTAGCGGGTGTAGATGAGATCAAATTGGTTTTCTATGGATCTGTTAATGATTCAGGTGACCACGACGAATCCAATTCTGTTTCGGAAATTGAATTATATGGATGTTAGGTACGGAATAAAAAATATTGTATATAATAAAATATGTCTGGTACAATAACGTGTTCATCATTTTCAACATCTTCTATAAGTACAAATGATGGTACAGGGACAATACAAATAGGTCCATTTATATGGCCTACAACGACCACTCCATCCGATGGGGCCGTTTTAAAAACAGATGCTTCTGGTAATCTGGAATTTGCCACTGTAAATCTCAGAACCCCACTAGGAGTAACTGATACAACTTATACTATAACTACCGATGACGACATTGTAGCAATAACAGGTACTAACGCTACAACTCTTACTCTACCAGACCCAACTACAAAGACGGTCGGGGATCTTATATATGTAGTTAAAGAAGTTGCAGGATCTAGTATTATAACAGTTGTACCAAATGGGTCTGAACTCATATCAGGTGCATCATCAGTGACACTTACAAGCTCGTATGGGTCTATGAAAATTTACACAAATGGAATAAATTGGTTTTCATTATTCTAATAAAATATATCACAAACACATATCTACCGAAACGACATAGCGTCGTATTTTTACCTCTTGTAATTTTATCCGTATAATATATACACACGAAATACCAAAAATACATGGATCAAATGGCATCTCCTAGTTTCGTGGGAGAGTCTGTAACATCTTCATGCTCATCTCTAAAGGCCATCTCAAGGCAGTTGTTTATGCTAAATGCATCATACGATAAGATGTTTTTCTGTAAAGGGAACGAAAAGATAATCAAAGCCCTGAGAACTGTCACACAATCTATCGAACAAATGCAAGATGCTATCACCGACGCCGGTAAAGAGATGAAAATAGATATCTAAAATGTAGTCTT
>JALZVI010000069.1 GCA_023301015.1 Rickettsiales bacterium
AGTTTTTAGGCGACAGGCTGAACTAAACCTGCTTTTCCACCCACTTCCCTTTCTCATCTTGGAACCAATAGCGCAAAGTTAAGCCGCGCTCTTTATAGGCTTTCCAACGCGCTCTAGCAGCCTTCAAAGCATCATCAAAATTGCCATCAAATATATCCAACACCTTTGTGTAAGCTCCGAAATCCGCAATCTCTTGGCCATTAGTTACCGCCAAAACCGTTGAGTCATTCAGACTCTCCAGAGAATCTGAAATTAGAATCGGTTGCTTTTTAGCCGCAATTTTTTCATCATCATCCGTACCATGTGGTAAAAACTTACGTGGGTGAAATGTCCAGAGGGCGTCATCAAACTTCTTCTTATCTTCCGTCCCACAAAGCAAAAGCGCACGCAATCCGCCCTCATAAGCCTTGTCCAAAAGCGTAGGTGTCGCCTTCTCAATTGGCGTAATAGTTAGATGATAAAAAGAAATTTCCATAAGCTTGGAGGAGTTTATACTGCGCAGCCTTCGTTGTAAATGCCTAGCTTGGCATAGCGCATCTCAGGCATCTTCCATAGCGCTATCAATTATCCCATGATCGACATCATATTTCTCCGCCATCTCCTTTGTCGCCTCCTCACTAGGAAAACCCCAGCCCCACTCCAAGACATTGCCCCACTGGTGCAAATTCATGTTTGATCCATCTTTGTTCATCAGGTAGTTGAACTTTTCTGCGAGCGGTTCTGGCACAGCGACAAATGCGAAGAACTCTTTGCCCTCATTGCTTGTGGTGTTCACATGGAAAATTTCGTAGCCATCACCAGCTTTGGCAAAATCACATTCCCCAGCTACAACCTTTCTTGTCACCTCCTCAATCGGGCTTTCTCCCCAACCTGAGATGATAATTTTTCCATAATTTGCAACGTCTAGATCACACGGAAGCTGGCGGATTTTCGTGCGCAGCAGTGGCATCTTCAGCGCATCCACCAGCACATAATGCCAGCACTCCAACCCCTTATCTTCGCCACGAATTAGGAACACATCCTTCCTCTTGCTGGACTCAATCCGTTGGGCAAACTTGTTTGTGAATTGCTTTGCGTACATGCCTTATGCCACTCTCGTTTGCGCGGTTCCGATCGCTTCCGACGCACTTGTGCATTTGATTTCTGACGCGCAAGACCCACAAACGCCGCCAGCTCTTTCATGGTCACTCATCAGCTCACTGCGGAAAAGCTCAACCACATGCTCGGGGGTGAATTTTGTGACCCCAAGCTTCATTTGTGCGCTGATAATATTGAAGAACATCGGAACATCCATCTCACCTTGCGGGCGGCCTTGGCTAGACTGCACAAAGCGCGCGAATGTCTCCGCCTCTACCTCCGCCAACGTTGATTGGTTTGTGCCAGAAAAGAGTGGGGCGATCCGATTTGCAATAAACCCATCAATAGCACCGCCTAGCATTTTCATGAAAATAGGTTGCGCCAGCTGCCCTTCACCTTCACCGCGCTCTTCTCCAATTTCCAACATCACCTGCTTGATTTTGAGCAGATAATCGATTGATGAATCCTTCGGCTGACCATCGGCAATTCCTAGTTGTAAGTAGCAATATTGCAAAAGCTTGGTTTCCAACTCCTGCAATTTTGGTGTGTATAATCCTTGCGTGTTCGCATCTATAAATGTGTTTTCTGTCATTTTGTTTCCTTTTTTAATTATAATGATGGCGCGCTATCAACTTCTGCTGACTGGCTGGCCGCTTCCGCTGATGTTACCGTTGTTTCTGATGGTGGAGATGCTGCGCTCATAAAATCATTCATTTCTGCCGCAGAAGGCGCTGCTTGGGGCGCGGCAGTTGCTGCCACCGCCGCCTGACTTGCAATATCTGCACGTTGGTCATTTGTGAATTGTTGCGACGCAACTGCTTCAGCTCCTTTGGTCCCTGCATTCACCGCTGCTACAGTCGCTTCTTTTTGCGCCTGCTCAACTGCTGGAATTGGCCGAGCCTCTGTTTGTCCTACAGATGAACAGCACCCCTTTCCACCTCCGCATCCCGCGCATGGATCATTAGGCTCAGCTGAAACACCTTCCCTGTCTCCAGATTCATTTCCCGATATTTTATGATCTCTCAAATCAACTGCGATTTTTGCGGATTCTATTTTTGCAGCTTGCAACAATGCTTTTTGTTGTACCAAAGTTTCGCGAGGATTAGCTTCTTGCTTAGAAGCTCTATCAACTTGCTCATTAACTCTAAGCTCTTGCCCACGAGTCAATTCCTCTCCTATTTTGGTACCTTCGTTTTCTTTACCTGCACGCGCGATTAAGCTCTCAGTCGCCTTTAGGTTTGCAAGAACATCCTGCTTTCCAGCTTGCTGGGCTACATTCGTGTTGCCTTTCATAATATTCTCTGCTGCCAAACGTGAGTCGATTGCTTGAACATTTGCTGCCAATTTGCTGGATAGATTCGATACAATAGAATCAACTGCTTTCAGCGCATTATTAGCCGCGAGCTGTTGCATAACTGCGTTTGTTGAAATAATTTGCTGACGTGCAGAATCAATTGAAAGCCTCGCGCTTGCCTGCCCAAGCCTTGATGCTTCTCTTGCAGAATCTGTTGCCAATCTCATCAG
>JALZVI010000070.1 GCA_023301015.1 Rickettsiales bacterium
CCAGCAAGGCAACAGCGGCAAAGCCAATTGCGGCGCCAAAGCCGTAGCGTTGCCACATGCATAGCTCACATGGGTGAAAGCCTTGGAAATATTGACTATAGAGAGCATAGCCCAGCGCACCAGCGCATGCTGCGATAATGCCCAGCGCAATTTTCTTGGGCGTGAAGCTCACCTAGCCCTCTTCCTTTTTCACCGCCAACTCAGCGCCTGTGTTTTTCTCACGGAAATTCTGCGTTATGTGGTTGATCTCATCTTCAGCAATCCCCAGCACACGCATGGTTAGCTTCCCGATTTGAATGCTCGACTCAAACGCTTCTGGTACAACATATGTCGCCCCTTCCGCCTTAAGCTGCTCAATATTTTCAATATGCTTTGCACGCACGATAATCGGCAAATCTGGGTATAGGTTTTTGACAACCTGAATAATGCGAATCTCTGCCTTAGAATCATGGATAGTCACCACAACCGCTTTTGCAGTGTCCGCCTTTAGCGAACGTAAAATTTCGGGGCGAGCAGCGTCACCATAATATACTGGCATAGAAATCTCACGCCCTGCTTTCACCCTCTTCGCTTCGGTATCGACAGCAATGAAGTTCACCTGATCTTCATTCAAGAATTTTGCCAAATTCTCACCAACCCAGCCAAATCCACATATAATCAAATGCCCGTTCAAATCTTCAGTTTGCGTGATCTGCTGATCTTCTGACGAAACCTTCCCACGCCTGCGATATATATAAGAAACACCTGCATATATCAGCGGAGTTAGCGCCATTGTTAACGTTACAGTCAGGAGCAAGAGCTGCGAAACCTCGGCTTCAATCAGATTATCCTTCGCCGCCAAGTTGAATAGGATAAAGGCAAACTCACTACCTTGAGCAAGCATAAATGCACTTTTCACCGACGTCTCATTTTCCAACTTGAACAATTTGCACAGCCCGAAAATAATCACAGCCTTAACTGCTATGAGTAGGAATGAAAGCAACATCACAAGAGGGAACTGGTTAATCAATTCAGTGATGTTAAAGCTCATCCCAATCGTCATGAAGAACAACCCCATAAGCAGCGCTTTAAACGGCATCACATCCGCCTCAACTTGCTTGCGGAATGTAGTTTCTGCAATCATCAAACCAGCAAGGAAAGCACCAAGCGCATGGCTCAAGCCTGCATATTGCGTGGCGAATGAAGCACCAAGGGCAACCAGCAAAGTGGTAGCTGTGAAAAGCTCCGAGCTATTTGTATTGGCAATTGAGCGCAGCAACGGGTTGAGCAGATAGCGCCCAAAAAGGAACATCCCAACAACCACGAAGAAGGCCGAAGAAAGCAAAGAGTTCAGCTCACCAGCCTCAAACTCGCCCTTCCCTGCCATAATAGGAATTAGGATAAGCAGCGGAATCACAGCCAAATCTTGCATAATCAGAACCGCGAATGAAACACGCCCAACCTGACTGAGTCGCTCTCCGCGCTCTTCCAAAACTTGCAAAACAATCGCCGTAGAAGACAAGCCCAGCGCACCACCAATAAGCAGCGCAATGCTATAGTCTGGAATTAACTGATAAACACCAAAGCTCATGGCGAAGGCGGTTAAGAGCAGCTGCAAGCCACCAAGGCCAATTACATGCGCTCGCATTTCTGCCAAGCGACGGAAGGACAGCTCAAGCCCGATTACGAACAACAGGAAAACAATTCCATATTCCGCAATGTAGCTCTTCTCTTCAGAATACTCCACAATCCCCAGCCCATAAGGCCCAATTGCAGCACCTGCGAACAAAAAACCAAGTACGGGTGACAGGTTGAATTGACGGAAAATTGCCACGACAAATATAGCTGCAGACAGCAATACTAAAATATCTGGCAAAAAATGTTGGTTTTCATGCATATTCGTTGTTATATAGCATAGAAGTTAAAAATTAGGAAATATGAATCCAGAAAACTCAAATAAAACCGCATTAATCACAGGAGCTGCAAAGCGTGTTGGCCAAGCAATTGCCGTCGCCCTCGCCGCTGATGGGTGGAATGTGGCATTGCACTACAACAGCAGCGATGTTTCAGAAACTGCCGCACAGTGCCAAAAGCTTGGCGTCCGCACAACTACCATTCGCGCCGATTTGAACAATTTTGACGAGCTTCAAGCAATCCTGCCGCAAGCAAACGCAGCTCTAGGCGAAGTCACTCTCCTCATCAACAACGCCTCCATTTTTGATAAATGCAGTTTTGCGGATACAGACGAAGACACCTTCAACCGCCACCAAAACATCAACTTCAAAGCCCCCTTCTTCTTGTCACAGGAATTTGCGAAGCAGACTAAAAACGGACATATAATAAACATTACAGATACACGCGTTGTGATGAACAAAGTTGACCGATTTGCTTATACACTAAGCAAGAAATCTTTTGCAAGTTTGAACGACATGCTTGCAGTTGAACTTGGGCCAGAAATTCGCGTTAATGCAATTGCACCTGGAGCTATTGAAGAATTTTGCGACAATCTAGAGCAGCAACGCTTAGCTGATCGCATCGCAAACCTACCAATGAAAAAGCTTGGAAATTTCAGCGACATATACAGCTCTATGAAGATGCTCATCAACTCTGAACTAACAGGTCAATGCATCACAGTTGACGGAGGAGATAGACTCGTATGATTATCAAAATCAAAAACTTAAAGACAAGAACCATAATTGGAGTTTTCGACTGGGAAAAAGAGAAAGAACGGGACTTGTTCATCAATCTGGACATGGAGTTTGACGGCGCAAAGGCGGCTGAGTCTGACGACATCAAAGACACGCTAGACTATGACACAATCAGCAAAATGCTAATTGTAGAAACTGCGAAAACGCGCTTTGATTTAATAGAGAAGCTAGCCGTTCATTTGCTATATAATCTCATGGAAGACGAGCGCATTCAGTATGCAAAAATTGAGATCAGCAAACCAGGAGCCGTTCCTGATGCCGAAACTGTCTGTGTGATCGAAGAAATTTCACGCAAATAAATCAGCTGCCAAAACCTCACCAAGCTTATCTTGAAAGTTGAAGCCTATGGGCGCAAGGCTAGCAAAAACCTCCAGCGCAGCACTCGCTTCAACAGGCAGATTCACTAGCTTTAAGCGATTTTTCTGCTGCTGATCCAAGGTGGTGGCATAGTCATGATGCTCAGCCCATTTTGCAGGCAAAAGACCAATTAGCGGGCGTTTAGCAACCACCGCCTCGGTTAGCATCGAGGTGCTATCAGCCGTTGCAAAAATTGCATCGCAAGCAAAAACACCCTGCGCCGAGCCAGCACCTGCACTGCGATAATCAATCAGCTCAATCCCTTCAAGCTGCTCCAAATCTGCATATAAAAACTCTGGCGTTCGGGGCGATGTTGCAACCACAACCTTACCAAGCCCAAGCTGCGAAACGCCTCGCAACAAAGCCAACAGCTCAGCCCAATCAGCATCGGTGAACATGCATGATTTCGTAGCGCCGCCGATCAAAAAACCAATGCTCTCAATTTTGCTATTAGGCTCAGGCAAATCTTTTGGGTCAATATTAACTGGCGGAAAATCAATTCCATTCTCAATTTCAACACCGCGCACTCTATATGGAGGGAAAGTAATTGCGAATGCAGCGGGCGCTAAACCACGAGTTTTACCTACATAAATATTAGCAAAACCCCGCAACTTAGCCAAAGCGGCGTTAGCGCCAATCGTCTTGCCTCCAGCAGAAACAACCACGTCAAAATCACCGCATTTACTAGCGTCAATTCCACAAAATCTTTGCAAAAAAACTTTATCCGGCAAAAACCTTGCTAACCGAGGAAGAAGCGCCTTTGGCAGAAAGCTTGGGGCAAAAAGCTCCAAAACCTCTTCTTCCACCTCAAAGCTCTTGCGCAATGCAAGCACAACCCCTTTGCTGCGGTTCAAATGCCCCAAACGCCCATCGGATAAAATCAAAACTTTCAACAGCCGCTTTTTCATAACAATAATAATAGCACCCCTATATAAAATTGACAGCGGCGAATAAAGAGGCTAAAAATCTATGGAAATCATACGGAATTAATCATGCAAAACACGGCGATAAAAATGGATACACAAATCACACCACAAGTTCAAAAAATTCTCAACAACTACGAATCTGATAATGTTACGACAAGACAGAATTTGTTGCGTATGCTCAACCAAGGACGCTTGGGTGGAACTGGAAAGATGGTGATCTTGCCTGTTGACCAAGGCTTCGAACATGGCC
>JALZVI010000071.1 GCA_023301015.1 Rickettsiales bacterium
CTTCCGATCTGTCCCAAATTTGGTTAAGGAATTTATAGGAAAACACTATTTGCGATTAAGTGATTAGGGTTATCAGCAATTTATAAAATACCTGATTAAGGGTATTTGAGTCGTTGCTGATAAGTCTATCTTTGCAAGGTGATTTTATTTGAGGAGTAAGTTTAAGTGTTCCTATCCCAATGTCCCGGTCACAAGCTAAGTAGAAATTACGTTTATCGCGATTTAAGAAATATATATTTAACCGACAGCACACTATTAGCAAATTATAATCTTTGTGAAAAAAACGGATCTTACACATAAGTGATCAATTAGGCCAGCGCTGAGTTCTCTCGGTGTTTAGGCCTATTTTTATTTTACGAAGGAAGAGCTTGTTAAGCTAAGTTGATAATAAGGAAACTGGGTCCAATCCGAGTAAAAAGTTGGAAACAGATTGTTTTTTTATACATACATCTTTAACAAATTAAATTCTTTAACCAAATTTTTAATCTCATGAAAAAGAACTTCATGTTGAGCATAATTGCGGGTTTAAAAAAGTCACTTGTCTTGGTATTGTTCCTTGCAGGTGGATTGCTTTTTTCGAGCCAAGCGACTGCTCAAATTGACTTTGTTGACGAGAATTCAGCCTTGGATTTGCTGGAGGCTGAGCTCAACATTCTGAATGCTTCTGTAACAGCTAATGGGCTGACGAAGGAAACAGATTTGTATTTAAACTACTATACACATCTTTGGGAAGATATTTCCTTGGGTGCTGACGTAGCAACAGCAATTTACGATACCTACTATCGTACGATTGAATCTGATGTACGCGGAAAGAGTAACGCTGCTACACCAGTAGCCTTACCATCTGTTAATGGAGACGATGCCACTGTTGGCAGTAAAAAATTAGTTCAGCAATTTATTAATAACGGTTATACTGCACAAGGAACTCCTCATTATAATGAGTACGTGGAGAATACCATTAATTTGCTTAAACTTTAGACATTAAAAATAACAAATAATAAAATTATTTATCTCATGAAAAAAATAAATACTTTTTCGAAGGGATGGCTCTTGAGCCTTGTATCTCTTCTTGTGTTTTTTCAGGTAGATGCCCAAACCACAATAGTGTTTGAAGATTTTACTGCTCCATCTGCGGATTGGTCAGGAAATATCGGAACTGTAGGTGGTACATGGCGAATCTCAAATGCCTATACCTTAGGTAATTCTGCAGGTACAGGACCTGCAACTACCAATTTTGCTCCTAACAATGTGGATTTAGATTACGCAATGTTCGAAACATCAGGTGGAGTAGCAGGAACAACAGGAGAAATCTTTTTTCCAGTTAATTTAGACCCATTTACAGGATCATCAATTGCTCCAATCGACATGTCTTTTGATTGGCACATGTTTGGTGCAACGATGGGAACTTTGAATGTTGACATTTCAAATGATGGTGGAGTGACTTGGGTAAACTTGTTTACACAAACAGGTCAATCTCAAACAGCAGAAACTGATCCTTGGAATACCTTCAATGTGAATCTTGATGCATATGACTTGCAGCAAGTAATCTTCAGATTCCAAGGAATCAGAGGAACAGGTTTTACAAGTGATATGGCAATTGATGCCTTTACGGTTACAGCAGCAATTCCACCATGTTTGGTTGATTGTTCACCAATCGATATCCTTGATGGAGTATTGGATGGTCAACTAACGGTTACAAATGACGCTGGGTCATGTGATGCAACATTAGTAATTCCAAATCCAATTTTGGGACCAACTTGTGCGAATCCTTTAGTAAACTTATTTTCGGATGATTTTGAAAGTTTGACGGGTTGGACATTTTCTAATACCGCGGGTGGTTTAGACTGGAGTATCAACTCTACTGCTGGTGCTGGTGGAAACACTCCTTGGAGTGGAGACAGACTTCATTTCGATGATGATGATGCTGGAAATGGAGCAGTAAATAGTAATGTAACGGCTACTTCTCCAGTTATTGATTTGACAGGAGCAACAGTTGCACAGTTGGAGTTTGATGTGATGTTTGATGAATTAACAACTACATTTTCGTTAGAAGTGTTTGATGGTGCAGTATGGCAAAATGTGAATACTTGGACAGCAGATGTTGAGCCATTCGCAACTGAAACTTATGATGTATCACCATTTATCAATCCAGCTTTCCAGGCAAGATTTGTGTATGATGATCAAGGTGGATGGGATTGGTATGCAGCAGTAGATAATTTCAATGTAAATACAGATATCGGTTCAGCGGGAGCAGCCAATGATTCACCATTTGGCACATCAGCAACAAATGCAAGTGGCGCGTATCCATCAGGAACTACGACTGTTACTTTCAGTGCATTAGATGAATTTGGAATGGTTGCAAGCTGTGCAGTAGATATCGTAGTGATAGATACAGAGGCACCAGTTATTGATAATTGTCCAGGAGACTTGTTATTCAACTTACTTCCAGGAGAATGTGATATTGTAGTTACCTACGCAGTAGGTCCTGCATTAGATAACTGTATGTTTTCACCACCAGTAGGACCAGCAACAGCGCTTGACTGGAATTTAGCTCCAAATAACGGAGGTGGTGTAGGAGGAATGGTATATTTCGACGTTACAAATGGCGGAACGAGTGACATTCAACTTTCATCATTTAATGTAAACTTAGATGGTGCTACACTTGTAAATGTATACACTATTCCAGATAATACATTCTTAGGAAATGAGACAAATGCAGGATTGTGGACGCAAGTAGCAGTAGCAGATGCAAATGGAGCAGTATTCGGAAACAACTGTTTCTTGGCTACTCTTGATGTACCAGTACTAATTACGCCAGGTCAAACAATTGCAGTTGCATTAGAAGCAGTAAGTACAACATGGAACTATACAAATGGAACAGGAGCGAACCAAGTGCAAACGGATGGTGTAGCCACTGTATCATTAGGTTCTGCATCAAATGCACCATTTGGCGCGCCATTTAACCCACGTGTATTCACTTGTGGTCTTGAGTATCAAGTAATTACACCATTAGCTGGTTGTGTTGCTGAGTCAGGTGTTATCGTACAAACGGATGTAACTGGATTAACTTCAGGTCAAACATTCCCAGTAGGAACAACTCCACAGCAATATTCAGTATGTGATAATGCAGGAAACATTGGATTATGTGAATTTGACGTAGTCGTAAATGAGTTCCCATTTGCTACAGATGTATTAGCAGCAAATGATAATGTACAAGTAAGTCTTGATCCAAACGGAAGCTGTACTTTAGTAAGTATAGATGCTTTCTTGGAAGGAGGACCTTACGGATGTTATGATAATTACTTCTTCTCAAGAGTACCAGCATATAGAGGTGACTTAGCTTGTTTACCAACAACAGGAACAGGTGTACCAGGTTGTCCAGGAGCACCATCTGATTCACAAGCAGGAATGGTACCATTCTCATGTGAAGATATCGGACAAACAATAACAGTTACAATCATTGACCCAAATACATGTAATGAAGCATGGGCAACAGTAACAGTTGAAGATAAGATTGCACCAGTAATCACTTGTGATACTTCAATCATATCTTGTACTCAGGAATTTGAAATTGGTTTTACAACTTCATCTACATTAGGAGAAGTACAAGGACCACTTACTTTACCAGATCCAGGTACAGAGGAAATTGAAATTGATATTGCTGCACCAGCGGATGCAACAATTAAAGGTCTTGAGCTTTGTTTACGTTTAGACCACACATGGACATCTGACGTTTCTCTTGAATTGGAGGATCCAGCAGGAAATGTATTTGGTTTGATTAATAACCAATGTGGTGCTCAAGATAACTTTGAATTATGTTTTGCTGATACTTATGCAGCGCCATTTACGGCAGCTGATTGTGGTGCAGTCGATATGGCGGCATTTGGTAATTTCCAACCACAAACACCATTCGCAGCAGCGAACGGAAATTCAGCAGCAGGAACATGGATTTTGAGATACAATGATAATACAGGAGCTGATGGTGGTACCTTACAATGGGCAACCTTGAATGTACAATGGTGTGGAACAGTAGGGCCAATGGCTACAGATAACTGTGGACCAGTTGATTTGACAACGGTACAAATCGAGTCAGATAGAACTTGTTCAACATCAGGAATGATATTACAAACTTGGACGGCGACTGACTGGTCAGGAAACCAATCAAGTTGTGTATCACAAGTAACAATCAGAAAACCATCATTTGATGATTTGATGTTACCAGCTGATTTAGAATTAGACTGTTGTACAGAAGAGTATCCTGATCCAGGTGCAAATGTTGTATTGAAAGATGTAACAACATTGACACCAGCAGGACCAATTGCAGATTTTGATAATGCAGTTAGATATGACTTTGATTTGAACCAAGTAGGTTCAACAGAAAGACTTATCAAAGACTTGAATGTAAGATTTGATGCAACGCACTCAGATATTCGTGAGTTGACAATTGAAATCGCACAACTTGATGCAAACGGAAATATCATGACAGCAACGCGTAAAACGTTGTTTGAAGGAGAAATCGTTTATGATGCAAGTAATAATGCAATTGATGCAGAGTACTTACTTTGTTCAAACAATTCATTCAACGATATCAATGCTACATTCGATGATGAAGGATGTGATATTCACGAAGCATGTGTAGATTTTGCACCATCAGTTGCAGGAACATATGTTCCATTCCAAACATTGTCAGACTTTGATGGTGTAATGGTGAACAACCCAGCTAAACCTGGTCCAGATTTCACTATCTTGGTAAGCGACAGAAATACTGCAGCACCAACAGATGGTTCAAATGGAACAGTAAATACAATTGAAATCACTTACTCTTACAACGACCCAACTGCAGTAGCAGGAGCGTTTGTTGACGGACGACCAATCTCACACAACGATAAGTGTGGATTCAGTGTAACATTCGAGGATGATGTAGTAGACGTATGTCCTACAAGCTATAAAGTATTACGTACCTGGAAAATTATTGACTGGTGTACAAATACAAAAGTAGAGCACGAGCAAACAATTAAAGTGTTGGATTCAACAGCACCAGTAATTGATGCACCTCGTACTGAAAATGATGATGAAGGAACAGTAGATATTCCAGTATATGAGCCAGCAGTAGCTTCTACTGTACACGGAGCATGTGTAGGAAATATCACATTGCCAGAAATGGGAATCTGTTTAGAAGATTGTTCAGGAGTAGCATCATGGAATACTTACATCTTCTCAGCTGACGGTGTAAACTTGTTAGATGCAAAAGAAGGAAATGGTGGAGCGATGAACGAATCATTTGTACTTGACTTAAATGAAGGTCCAGATGATGATGTTGCAAATCCAGCACCATTAGTAATTACATTACCAGATGGTAGCCAAATCTTAACGGATCCAATTCGTTTAGAAACATTGAGAGAGCCAGATGCAATCTACCTTGCACGTTACGTAGTTAAAGATAGCTGTGGAAACGAAGCAACGGCAGATGTATTCATCAGATTACTTGATAGAGTTGCACCAGTTCCAGTATGTCGTGAGGAAACTCAATTGTCATTAACAGGAGCTCCAAGCGAGCAAACAACTATCTGTGCAGATGATTTAGATGAAGGTTCATACGATAACTGTAGCAATGTACACTTCTTCATCCGTAAGATGAATGATGAGAATGATTTAGACCCAATCTGTAATGTTGACTTCGGATTAGGACCAGATCCATCATTGACTTTCGAAATCTTAGGAAGAGATGGAGCAGGAGCATTCACACTTGCAGAGCAGTGTAAATACACTTCATGTGTAGAATTCGGTTGTGATGATATCGGAACAGATAACCAAGTATTCTTGTTAGTAGTTGATGACTATGTTGTTGACTTCATCAATGATTACTTAGATGTAGTATTCCCATTCGTTGATGCAATCGTTGATTACAACACATTACCATTGACAGTATTACCAGCAGATAAGCTTGATGATGAATTAGATATTTTCATCAACCAACCATTCTTCTGGCAAGCGGATAACGATAGAAGAAACCAAGGAAAACGCTTCTTTGAGTTCTACTTGAACGAAGATCCAAATGCTGACGGATTGTTTGTATTACCAACAGCAATTCTTTGGGAAGGACACTACAACTTCTGTATGGTTAATGTACATATCGAAGATAAAGTTAGACCTACTTGTTCAGCTCCAGCTGATGTGTGGCTTAACTGTGATGATTTACCAGAAAATGTAGATTATGATGATGATGCAGCATTAGATGCATTGTTCGGAACAGCTACAGCTGCTGATAACTGTGGCGCTACAATTGAGCCA
>JALZVI010000072.1 GCA_023301015.1 Rickettsiales bacterium
ACGGAGATGATTAATGCAGCGCGTTCATAGGCGGTGATGTCGAGCAAAAATGCGACGATGCAAGCAACCACAAAAAGTCAAACTTCTTGGCGGAATGAGGCCTCTTCACGATATGAATTTTTCAGGCCGCTTAGGGAATATCCAAAGGCGGAGATCACTCTGGCAATGCCAGTTTTTTCATTCTTCATGAGCCATAATTCTGCAACGGCTCAACTTCAATTCCGCGCTCATGGACTGCTTCTAGTGCGGCGGCAATTGCTAGGCCACCTGCGATTGTGGTGGTGTAGGGGATTTTTTGTAGGAGCGAAGTGTTGCGGATTGAGAAGCTGTCGGAGATGGCTTCAGCGCCGTCTGTGGTGTTTATAACCAGCTGAATTTCGCCGTTCTTCATGTTGTCGACAATATGTGGGCGGCCTTCGCGAACCTTATTTACGGCACGCACATCTGCTACACCCGCGGCTTTCATGGCGCGTGCTGTTCCGTGCGTTGCCACAATTTCATAGCCAAGTGCTGACAAGCGCTTTCCAGCTTCAATCGCGCGATCCTTGTCGCCTTCTTTCACCGAAATAAACACCGCGCCTTCCATTGGCAGAGCGTTCCCAGCAGCAAGCTGAGCTTTGGCGAATGCCATGCCGAAATCTTTGTCCAGCCCCATCGCCTCACCTGTTGATTTCATTTCAGGCCCCAAAATCACATCCACCCCTTGGAAGCGAGCGAATGGGAAAACGGCTTCTTTCACGGCAACATGGTCTAGCTTTTTGTTGGTTAGAGCAAAGCTAGCCAAGGTCTTGCCAGCCATAATTTGTGCCGCAATTTTTGCCACAGGCTCGCCGATTGTTTTCGCCACAAACGGCACAGTTCTGGAAGCACGAGGGTTAACCTCAATCACATAAATCTCGCCGTCTTTAAGGGCATATTGCACATTCATCAAACCAACAACATCCAATGCTATAGCCAGCTTTGAAGTTTCTTCGCGAACATCTTCAATTGTTTTATCATCCAAAGAATATGGCGGCAATGAACAGGCTGAATCACCAGAATGCACACCAGCTTCTTCGATATGCTGCATAATTCCTGCAACGAAAACATCCGTGCCGTCGCTCAAGCAATCAACATCAAGCTCAATTGCGTTTTGCAAATACATATCAATCAGCACTGGGCTTTCAAATAGCTTGCCGCGGAACTGAATTTGCATTTCACGAATCCAATCCTCAAGCTCTCCCGTGTTAGCAATAATCGCCATCGCGCGACCACCTAGAACATATGACGGGCGCACCAACACTGGGTAGCCAATCGCCTCGGCTTTTGGCACAACTTGCTCTTCATTCAGGGCAATGTCAGATTTTGGCTGCTTCAGATTTAGCTTGTCGAGAAGGTCACGGAAACGCTCACGATCCTCTGCCAGATCAATCGCATCTGGCTGCGTGCCGAGAATTGGAATTCCCGCATCCAAAAGAGCCTGTGAAAGCTTCAACGGAGTTTGCCCGCCAAATTGTACAATAACGCCCAAAAGCTCACCTGCTTCCATTTCTTTCATGCAAATTTCAATCACGTGCTCAGCCGTTAGTGGCTCAAAATATAGGCGGTCTGAGGTGTCATAATCGGTCGAAACTGTCTCTGGGTTGCAGTTGACCATAATGGCCTCAATGTCCATTTCCTTCATCGCATAGGCTGCGTGCACGCATGTGTAGTCAAATTCAATGCCTTGGCCGATGCGGTTTGGACCACCACCTAGGATGATAACTTTTTTGCGCTCAGAAACTTCTGCCTCACACTCAGGCGCGTTCACCCCGTCGCCTTCATAGCAGCTATACATATAGGCCGTGGAGGCCGCGAACTCTGCCGCGCAAGAATCAACCCGCTTATACACAGGGCGAATGCCATGCTCATGGCGCTGGCCACGAATTTCTTGCTCGCTAGAACCAGTTAGTTCCGCGATTCTCGAGTCAGAAAACCCGAGTTTTTTATATTTGAGAAGATCAGCTTTTTTAATATTTTTTGACATTAAAAACATTATTTAAAGCAAAAGGTTTTTGCTGTCTATAGGAGTTTTTTAATTTCCTCCCCGCTCGCCTGCTGGCTCGCAGACTGAGGAAGTGCTTCGCACGCTCAAGGCTGGCAAGTCCTGCTGGCCTTGTGGGACGGAATTCTAAAACCCTAGCAAGCTATCCCAAAATCCTTGCGAACCATCGCCACTATCTTTCCACGGAGTGCCTTCTACTTTTGTATACGGGTTCACGTCCAGATTTTTCGGTGGGGTTTGCGCTAGAGCTGCTTGCATATATTCGCGCCAAATCTTTGTTGGCAACCCGCCACCCGTTATCTTCTTAGTTTTGGAGTTGTCGTCGTTCCCAACCCAAACTCCCGTCACTAGCTCGGGTGTATAGCCCACAAACCATGCATCGCGAGAATCTTGGCTGGTGCCTGTTTTCCCTGCCGCATCGCGCCCGAAATTCGCGCCTCTTGCCGTACCACCCTTCACCACTTCGATCAACATTGAGTTCATCATTTTCACTGAGTTTTTACCCAGCACGCCCATCCGATAATCGCCCTCGCGCTCATACAAAACATCGCCATCTTTGCCCCGCACCTGCGTGATTACATAAGGTGCAACGGCGTTTCCGTTGTTTGGTAAATGCGCGAATGATTGCACCATTTCAAGCAGCGTGACCTCCGACGAACCAAGCGCCACACTCGGTACGTTTTTCATAGCAGACTTCACACCCATGCGCCGCGCCAGAGAAATTACGCGCTCGCGGCCGATTTTTTCTGACAAGCGGGCGGTTGCGACATTCAGCGATTTTTTCAACGCATATTTCATCGTCACATCGCCATTATATTTTCCATTATAATTCTTCGGCGCCCAAGTGCGGCCACCTGTGCGGATGGAGAATCTGTCATCGGAAATCAGAGAATTAGGCGTCATTCCGCGCTCTAATGCAGCCATATATACAAATAGCTTAAAGAGAGACCCAGGCTGGCGTTTGGCTTGAGTTGCGCGGTTAAACTGACTTTCAGAATAATCAACGCCGCCCACCATTGCCAAAACCGCACCATTTGGGCGCATCGACAAAATTGAGGCTTGTGAAACGTCATACTCCGCTTGGTTCTGCAAAATATTCCCTACCACAGCGTCTTCAGCAAATTTTTGCAAACCGGGTTGAAAAGTTGTTTTCACCACCAAATTCAAGTTATCCTTATTCTGATAATATTCTGGCAAAACCTCCATCACATAATCGGCGAAATAGCGTGAGCTTTCACGAACTTTAGAAATTGCCACTTGAGTCCCTTGCGCCAATGCCCGCTTTCGTTCGCGCTCGGTTAGCTTGTCAGCCGCCACCATCGCCATCAGCACAGTCTCCGTTCTGTCAGCCGCAGCACGTGGGTTGTTGGTTGGGGAATATGTTGTTGGGGCTTTGAGCAAACCAGCAATCATCGCCGCTTCATAATTGTTCAAATTGCGCACAGGCTTGTTGAAATATTTCCGCGCAGCAGCGTCCACTCCATAAATTCCCGCGCCCAGATAAACGCGGTTCATATACATGCTCAAAATCTGCTCTTTGGAAAATTTATTCTCGAGATACAGCGCCAAAATAGCTTCTTGCACCTTGCGTTTCAGCGCTCTTTCGGGCTTTAGAAACACAATTTTTGCAAGCTGCTGAGTGATGGTTGAGCCACCCTGTACAACTCTTCCAGCACGCATATTCACATACATCGCCCGCGCTAGACCAAGTGGGTCAACGCCAAAATGGCTGAAAAAGCGGCGGTCTTCGGTGGCCGTCACAGCATCAATCAGGTTTTGCGGCAGGCCTTCATATTCCACATATTCGGTGAATAGATCGCCATAAGTATGCACCAGCTCGCCATTTGCATCCAAAATTGTGATGCTCGGGCGCAGCTTGTTTTTGCTCCACTCATCAAGATCAGGCAGGTCATGCCCATAATATGTCACTACAAAAAAGCCTAATATGAAGCCAAGCGCGCTCAAAAGGAGGAATGATTTGAAGCAGAATTTGAACAAACGCCATTTCCAGCTACGTTTTTTCTTCATACCCTTAGGCGGCTTTTTGCCTCCACCACCTTTCTTCTTAGGCTTGTTTTTGCTGTTCTTCTTATCCGAAACACGCAGTTGCCGCTCCGCCACCGCACCGCGCTTTTTCTTGGTTTTTGAGAAAGTCGGTTCTTTTTTCGGTGCTTTTTTCTTTCCAGCCATGATTTATCCTATATATTAAATTCATTATGGAAGAAACGAAATTTCAATCAATAGCAAACAACTACCTCCAAAACATGCTCGACTTTTTCGAGAAGCTGGAAGAAACGCACGACATCTCACCAGAGCTGGATAGCGGTGTTTTGAACGTGATTATGCCTGACGACAGGGAATATGTGATTAATAAGCACACACCCAGCCGCCAAATCTGGGTTAGTTCGCCATACACAGGCGCGGGCTATTTTGAACCAAACGGCGATGAATTCACGCCCAAAAGGGCTGTGAAAGAAGCAGAAGGCAAAACTTTGTTTGACTTTATTGCTGAGGAAGTTAAATCACGACTATAAAGATAGTGTATATTCGCTTTATTTGATTAAAAGGATTGAAAAAAACTTTTTCGTATCTATAATGTACAAACATAAACTCTTATAGGAGAGACAATGAAGAAAATGAATTTAATGTTCAGCCTAGCAATTATTGCAATGATGGCAATTTTTCCAACCAATTCACAAGCAGCCGACAGAGCTGCCGACAAGTTTATAACAATCGGAACCGGTGGCGTCACAGGCGTTTACTACCCAGCTGGCGGAGCAATTTGCCGCCTTATGAACAAGGGTCGCAAAAGCCACGGAATGCGCTGCACCGTTGAGTCTACTGAAGGTTCTATCGACAATATTGAGCAGTTGAAATCAAACGATATCGATATCGCAGTTGCACAGAGTGACTGGCAATATCACGCATATAACGGCACTGACTATTTCAGCAACCGCAAACCACTCACACAGCTGCGCTCACTTTTCTCACTACATAGCGAGCCATTCACAGTAGTTGCCCGCAAAGATTCTGGCATCACAGATTTTGACGGCCTAAAAGGCAAACGCGTTAATGTTGGCGCAATTGGCTCAGGAATGCGCGCAACAATGGACTTCATTATGAAGCAAAAAGGTTGGGCATATAGCGATTTCTCTGAAGTTTCAGAACTCAAAGCCGCGGAACAAACTCAAGCACTTTGCGATGATCAAATTGACGTAATGGTTTATGCCGCTGGCCATCCAAACGGTGCGATTCAGGAAGTTACAACAACTTGCGAAACTGTAATCATCCCAGTTGAAGGCAAAGAAATTGACAGCCTAATCGCAGAAAACCCATACTACGCCTATACAGTTATCCCAGGCGGAATGTATTTGGGGACGGATAAAGATGTAAAAACAATCGGCGTTAAAGCAACATTCGTGGCGACTAAGAGCCTAGGTGAAGAGGTTGTGTATCAGCTAGTGAAAGCCGTGTTCGACAATTTCGACAGCTTCCGCACTTTGCACCCTGTGTTTGAAATTCTTGACCCACAACGCTTGGTTCACGAGGGCAACACAGCCCCATTGCACCCAGGCGCTGCGAAATATTTCAAAGAGAAAGGAATGCTTTAAAGCCTAGCGCTCTTTAGTTGGCGGCGGCGAATTCACAACTCCAGCAACAGTTGGAAATTTAGTGATCTTACCAGGCGCGACCTTCTCGCCTACAATTTCAGATATAATACTGTCAGTAATCTCAAACTCTGGCAGAAATTTATTCACAAAATCTTTGAACTTCTCGTCAATAGAACATAGGACATTAAACAGCTGAGCATTGTCATTCGACTTCTCTTCAAGACTATCTAGACAATCAACCTCATCCAAGATATCTGATGCTAACGAGAGAATCTTTGTCATCTCACTGTCCCCAGAAACACCTCGAAGTGCTCCAGACGCAAACATAAACTTATCCGAAAAATATCCAGCTATACGCTTATAGCTTTCAGACGACATCGCCTCAGGCTGCGATCTTAAAATCACAGAACCGATATTATATTGCGTTATTCTACTAACAAAAGACACTTTTTCTACATTCCTCATTTACATATAGTTAATTAACATTAACCGCAATGTCAAGGGGTTTTCTTGGCGAGGAGTCTACTCCATAGCTTCCGCGTTACCCCGCTGGCCAAGAAAACGCCTGCTGTCATCAGCACAACAAACACCCAGTCATTCTGTGTCGGCAACTCGCCTAGCAACGGGATTGCTAGCAGCGTCACCATCACTGGCACAAGGGCGGCGAAGGAAGACGCTGCGGACGCACCGATAATCTGCATCGCGCGGTTATAAATGACGAGAGATATCACGCTCACAAGCACACCTTGATACACCATCTGCTGCACAGACTCAGCCAAAGGCAATGGGTGTGGGTTTTGGAGTTGATATATTAAGTACGGAATCGCAATCAGCAACATTTAGGCATTAGCCTAAAAGAGCAAC
>JALZVI010000073.1 GCA_023301015.1 Rickettsiales bacterium
AGAACTTAAGCTTGAAGATGACTATATATTATCTGATGATTATCATTATAGTCGTAATACGGGTCAGGCAAGATCTCGGAGTATACCAGTTATTTTTACAGATAGAGCTATATACAGACCAGGACAGATTATATATTTTAAAGGGCTTCTTATAGAGAATGATATAGATAAGATGCCTTCAATAGTTGCCAATGAAGATGTTACTGTACAATTCAAAGACGTAAATAATCAACTCATAAAGGAGATGTCTTTAAGTACAAATGCATATGGTACTTTTAACGGTAATTTCTTAGCCCCAGAAGATGTTTTGACTGGTGTAATGACTATTCAAGTAAACAATGGGAACGATAGAGGTTCTAGCAGTATAAGAGTCGAGGAATATAAAAGACCAAAGTTATATGTCACAATGGACCAGGTGTCAGAGCCTTATGTACTAGGTGATACGGTAGAAATTTCAGGAACACTACAATCTTTCAGTGGTGTAATGGCAGGTGGGGCAAAGGTTAAGTATAGAATAGAGAAACGTGAAGTGAGACCTTATTATGGTGGTCTTAGATTTAGAGGAGGAGGTGCGCAAGCATCAGCACTTATTGAAGTAGGGACAACTTCAACTGATGATGACGGCACGTTTAATATTTCATTTGTATCCAAGAAATTACAAGACTCTAAAATGTCTGCATCTTATTCAGTTCATCTAGATATATCAGATATTACTGGAGAAACAGTCGTTGCAACTAAGACCATAAATTTAAGTACAGTCCCATTCAGTATTAACGTAACTCAGAAAGAAGAGGTTTATCTTACTGATGAACCAGATTCAATATTTGTAAAGGCCGTAAACTGTGACGGGAAAAACATTAAGGCTAATTGGACAGCTGTTGTATACAATCTGCAATATCCAGAGCAATTTAAAACAAAGGCGTATTGGATGCCGACTGATTTATCTTATCTGAATAAAGAACAATTTATTAAGAAGTTTCCATTGAGAAGCTATGAAGCGCAAGACAACCCTAACAATTGGGAAGCAATAGGAGTCGTTAAGAAAATCCCAGAGCAATCGGCTTCAGTGGGTTATCTCGGTTTGCAAAATCTAAAGGTTGGTGCTTATAGAATAGAATATGTCGTTACGGATGATGATGGAAATAGTGATACAGTAACGCAATATAGATATGTTTCTGATAAAGACATTCTTACTAATAAAACCAATGCTCTGAGATTAGTGAATCCAAGTTCAATATATAAACCTGGAGACCTTTTGAAGTTAGAAGTAATATCACCTATAGAAAACAAAAGTGTTCTATATACAATAGTTAAGAGCGGAAAGGTTATTCAAGAAGGATGGATAGGTCCAAATGACCGTGAGATCAAGTACAAAATAAAAGACACAGATAGGGGTGGTGTTTCAGTTCAATTATTAATGATTAGTGAAAACAGAATCTATAATTCTAATCTGGGTATTAATATTCCGTGGGCTAATAAGGAGCTTTCATATAACTATAAGACTTTTAGAGATAACATAGAGCCAGGCGCTCAAGAAGAATGGACAATAAGTATTGTAGATAATGATGGGAAGCCAATTGCAGCAGAGATGCTCGCGGCTATGTATGATGCTAGCCTAGATCAATTCGTGCCGCATAACTTCATCAAAAGTTTCTATCCCAATAATTACTCATATTGTAACTGGAGGGGATTAGGATTTCAAACTGTAAGTACTTATAATCTTTTCCAAGGTCATTATGTTAATTCATATCTTAATATTAACGGGTTTCAACCGCAGTTAAACTGGTTTGGATTTTATTTACCACATCATGGCAGACAGGGTAGGACTATGATGAGATCAAAAATGGCAGGCGGCATTTCTGTGAGAGGATCTCGAGAAGATGCAACGAGTTATTATATTGACGGTGTAGCGGTATCGTCTGAGTCTGCTCAAGCTATGATTCCTATGGCTGATGTAGATTATGATGCGGTGCAAATCAAAGATGATGGTTCTGCAAATAGTGAATCAGTTAATAACAAGGTAGAAGAAAATATATTGCCAACTAGTCAATTCTCAGTAAGAGAGAACTTAAATGAAACTGTCTTTTTCTATCCTGAATTATACACAGATAAAAATGGAGATGTGAGTATTTCATTTAAGATGAATGAAGCATTAACAAAGTGGAATTTACTGCTGTTCTCTCATACCAAAGATTTACAATATGGATATGACTCTAAAGAAATAATTACCAAGAAGGAGCTTATGATTGAGCCCCACTTACCGCGATTTATGAGACAAGGAGATAAGATGGTCCTCAATGCTAAAGTCTCCAACCTAAGTGAAGCCAGTATGGCAATTAAACCTGTATTAAAAATAGCAGACGCTATATCAGGCGAGCAACTAAATGAGTTGTTACAGATAAATAACTTGGCTTCGATTGACCTTGAGGCAGGGTCAAGTGAGAATGTCCAATGGGAAATTGAAATACCAATAGACTTCAGTTCAGCGTTGATTATTGAAATGACTGTTCAGTCCGAGAATCATAGTGATGGTGAACGGAATGTTATACCCGTAATGAGTAACAGAAAATTGGTTACAGAAGCTATGCCTATGCATGTGAATGGAGGTGAGACGGGTTTGTTTCAATTTGATGCACTAAGTGATTCTGAGAGTTCTACTTCTCTTTCAAATCACAATTTCACATTAGAGTATACCAGTAACCCTAATTGGCTGGTTATGAAATCTATACCTGATTTATTATCTGGAGATAAAACAACTACAAATGGAATCTTTGAATCTCTGTATGGAACCCGTTTAAGTTACCATATAATAAAGTCCAATCCAGCTATTAAAAATGTGATAGCTAATCTGACACCAGATGATAAACAGAGTGCATTAAATAAAAACGCTGATCTTAAATTATATACGTTGAAAGAAACACCTTGGGTAAGGGATGCCCAAAGTGAAGAAAATAACATGGAGCAATTATCCTTACTCCTTGATGATAACTATGTTAATAGCGAGTTGAAAACATTAGAAAGAAAGTTAAATCA
>JALZVI010000074.1 GCA_023301015.1 Rickettsiales bacterium
ATATCTCACTGGGATGATTTTATAAGTGACAAACAGTGTCGGATAGGTATGAATGCTATTAAGTCAAAGATATTATACGCGAGGACAATGCCTAGAACTTAGATATGGCAAAAATAAATCTAAAAAGAGAACCAATTCTAGAAACAATATTACTTGATGCAAATGCAAGTTTTTGATCCCCAGTAGATGCCCTATAAATTGTCCATGACATAAAGGAATCGGGGTTTTTGAATTCGACAAGCCAATCGGTATCATTGAATGACGATGGCCATTTCCCATTCTTTTTCATACTCAACACTTGATCGAGAACAGTATGCTTACTGTCTTTTATAATGGAGAATATCAAATCACACTGCCTCCTCACCATTGCCAATCTCTGAGGGCTAGATCCAGTACCTTCCCTTTCTAATTCTGGTATAGTCGAAGATGAAATATACCTAATATAAAGCAACGTCATTGTTATCAAATATTTAGGTGTATCATACCCATCAGATTTTAGTAATATACTTTTCAATGAATCAACGTAGGGACCATTGACCAATAGATCATCATGACCTATAACATACTGTCCAGCCTTTCTGAGATCGGCTATAAGACGTTCAGATGCGTCCATATCGTTTGCATTTTCACGCTTGAATTGTATAAGCTCCTTAGACTGGAAAAGGTTCATATTATTTGAATATTAGTATATATATTATTTCATGTTGATGCCAAGATACATCATGAAAGACATCTTACCACCATCCCCACTATACTCTGGATACTTGTCCAGATCGAAAATGTAACCAGATTGGTTACCAGATGCACCTTCTATGGCACTCTTAGATAATATATTAGGTATATCGAAGCTAGAACTATTAGACAACTTGAAAGATGTCCTTGATTTCTTCCACCTGTCGTGCCTAAAGTTTACTATTGATACAGTCATATTAACATCCATATTATCACTACTTGCCAAATCACTGTAAATATTACCATCCAAACTTAAGCATTTGTCAATATTGTGTAATTTGCATATAACTCGTATATTACCAGCAGAAATATGTGGTAAATGAACTACTTCTGAATTGTCATACGGTATAACAAAGAAAACCTGTATCTTGTTTCTCTCCCATTTTGTTATATCCAATTGAGGTTCAGATGAAACAACAACCTTTAGATCCCTCGGATAAGAAGATATCACTTGGAAAGTCTTCCTTTTCTTAGAAACTGGATCGGATTCATATTTATAAATTGTACTCATACATTCTACTATATCATCATTATGAATGGAATTAGGATTTTTCTGTGTAAATTCCATAAAATCTCGCATAGACATTCTATCTATACGAATACAATCCCACAAACTTTCTCCATTATCACCAAATGGATGTTTGAAAATATCCATAGCACCATTAAATTCGGAAAATTCCTTATCTCCTGCCTTTTTACTACACAATCTATACAAGTATGTCATAAGATCAGATTCAAGTATGTTAAGCTGATCATCCATACACATGTCAATTATATACTTGATAGACTCTCTTTTGATGTTACAGAAATTACGGTGGCGCAATATAACAAATGCATAACTTCTTACATATGACTGTACATCGACTAATATATCAATACCATCCCTATGTATCACATATTCAAATGCCTGTAGTGCGTTTATAGGGGTTAATGTATTTCTTATGAGAGTTTTTAGTACCATACTCCCAATTTCTACACCGTAGAACTTAAAAGCGGTGTATCTTTCCATAGTCCTTGTTATACTTTCACCTTTTGTATAGGTAATTATTCCGGTATGAAAATAAATACGAATCATATTGAATACATAATCCTTTTCTTCTATAGTGTATATAGGTGTATTTTCATCATCAACACATATACCCTTCCTTAAAGGCGAGTCGAATAGTGCTCTCATGAATTCTGATTCTGCATATACCTGTCTGGTATCGAAAATGTGATTACCATCGATGTTCCATATTATATCATGGTATTTTATGGTATTGTTTTCAATATTATGTATTTTAGCTCTTTGCCACTCATCCACGCTCCCACATAGGAACTGAGTAGTCATATCCATAACATACCAAAATATTATTTATTCTATGCGTCATCCATGTAATTACAAGCATCAGTTTTAATAGTTAAACAATGCCTCGTCTTTGTATCTGCTAGTAAATCAAGAACCTTCTCCATAAATGATACGCAACTCCTGAGTGGTGATTTTTTAGATTTAACGTGGTCATTAGTTTGCAGATAAACATTGAACTGTACTTGTGACGCCTTAGCAATATCTTTTGTTTCACCCTCCCATTTAACGACAATCCTATAGACAAACGAAGACCTCTCTGTTTCATAAAAGAAACGTTTAACATTCATAACTTTAACCCATGAATACCTTGTAGAATTGAAGTCAATGCCTCCAACATCTTTCTCAATTACCCTACTCAGATCAACAGACGACATACCATCACTGGATTCGCCAGTAAACGATGGATCCATTTTTTCAAGTCTCCTAAGCCTAGTTCCATTATCATGTTTAGTATCGTATGCATATATGTCACCATATGGGTGAGGTATAGTATATTCTACCTCCTCGGACCAATCTTGCACCTTCACCCATGACTTGGATGAGTGTAGATAATTGTGTATATGAGTAACCCAGTCATATGATATAGACTTTCCACCTTTCATAATATTTGCCTCAACATGTTCATTTTTATTCATATCAGAGAACAATTTGGAAATATCTTCGATAGCATAATTAGACTTGGCATTTTTATATATAATAGGATCCATAATAGTTATGAATAAACGTATACATATACCATACAAATTAAAACAATTTAATTTTTCAAATGAAATATACCAAAGCTATCCATTATTATTTTATTTACACCTATAAAGTAAAAAAATAGTAAACAATATTATAATGAACACAATTACATCATTTCCTGATTTCGAAGAATGGCCTACACACAAATTATACTTCTTAAACCATATGTCATTAAAACAAGAAGAGCGTAATCATACACTTATAGTAACTGAAGAAATTCAAGATTTATATAGTAAATGCCCACTGTGTTCAGAAAGATTTCACATGAAATACGACTGTGACGAAGAAGAGTGGATTTATACTGATTGTGAATTATGGAAAAATATACCATACCATTACCCACTATGTTGGGAATATGCTAAATCAATAAATTATTAAGAGAATAACAAGGAATGATTTTGGATGAAAAAAATATTTGTAAATCAGTATACTACTGAATAATGGAAAAATCGGCAATCACACTAGTTGTATTGACTATTGCCCTACTTGCTTTCGTTGTGTTCCAACAGAGTAAGATGGGACCCAAGGCACCCCGCCCATCTGAGCCCAAGGCCGAACCCAAGCCTGAACCAACTGAACCCGTACAACCTGAAGTACTTGGTCGCCGTAGTGGACGCGCAAAGACATCGGGATGTGAAAATGTAAAGATCGGATCCCCCGACTTTGCCCGATGCTCCACCGACCTCGGTTCCGGCCGAACTGTACTCGCAGGAGACCCCAAGAAGCTAGCAAACCCCCTCCGTTCTGAATTCGTCAGCAACGAATTCACACCCGCAGGAGCTGCTAAATTCCGTAGCGCTAAGAAGGGTAAGAAGACTGCCAAGGCATTCCCTTTCTCTGAAAGCCGACCTAGCCGCGCCGACAAGAAAGTAGACGCAGACAAGGTGTTCGACAAGAACGGTGAACTAAAGAAGGCAAAGAAGTTCGACCTATCTAAGCGTTCCACTCAGGGTTCGTCCCTAGGAGCCAACGCCCTTTTCTTCCAGAGCCCACCCGCCGAGGGAGAGACTGTCGGAACTGCCAGCCACAGTGAAGGTACCAAATTCCTAGGAGCTGCTGTCTCCCCATCCGCTATGGGTGCCAGTAAGGAAGAAATCATCCAGGCATCTCAGATTGCTGTCGAGACAAGGGTTTCGTCCAACACCGGTGGAAACCTAAACCTTCTACACCCTCTATAAATAATTACAGTATATATCCATATATAAACAATTTAGATTTGACATGCAATTTACATCACAAATGCCACATAAATCAAAACCATAAAAATTAAAATATGCAAAACATAGTCACAAAGAAGGCCCCAACAGAGGATATTGTAACATGGAAATATGAATTAAAAGTACCAAGTGATGATATACATGATAATTTTGGTACTGATATATTAAAGTGTAATAATTGGCCTATCAAAACACAAAGTTTGTGTCATTACTGTTGTCATTCATTTTCCACTATACCTGTTCCACTTCCACAGGTATATGACAAAGTAAAAAGGATATATTATTGTCGTGGTATTTTTTGTTCATGGCAATGTGCCAAAGCCTATAACAATACAAACTCAGCCCTTATAGGGAGGGGTGATAGAAATATGTTTATATCTATCCTCGCATTTAAGATGTGGGTTAAATATAGGATGAAGAATGATAAAGTTACATCTAAAGATTGTTCAGTCTTTGATAGGTACTCTAGATATCACATAATACCATCCCAGCCAAAGGAGACGCTTAAAGCATTTGGGGGTAAAACAGATATAGATGATTATAGAAAGGGTTTTTTTGGTATTATACCACCCAATGAGGCTATAGTTGGGAAGCCATTTCTCAACATAAGAGAATCTATGGTTTTACCATTTATTGATTTATCACTGTTAAATTGTGCTATCCCCTCCAAAATTACAACGAATTCTACTAACGACGATAAATTGTCGGCAAATACTCATAGAACGCCATTTATGAAACCAACCGGATCTCCCAAAGGATCCACACTTCATAAAAGCGCAAATGAGTTTTGTAATCGTCTTAATAGGGCCAAGGATAGTAATACAATGTTAAAAAGGAAACGGGAGAAGGATACTAAAAATACATTGATGTCTTCTATGGGCGTTGTGGTTGAGAAAAGGAAGAAGTAGGATATTTAAAATAATGATATAATGTAAAATATACTAAAACTATGAATGGAGGTACACAAGCAAATACTGGTGTAAGCCTAGTATCTGGATCTGGACTGATCGCCGGAGATCGTGTAACACTTATAAATGGAGCAAGACAGTGGAGAATCAGACTCACAAGTACAAAAGAGTCTGTAGACAATGTTATACTATTCGAAGTAAGGGACGGGACAAAATGGATCATAGCCGCTTCATACACGGTTCCCCCTTCTTAAATATAAACTGAAATAATGTTTAATTAAGTTTTTCCATAAATGATACAATATTCACAATCATAAAATGTATCGTCGCCGTGGACACAAAAATTCATGGAGGAGACCTCCGATTGTTCCTCAAATAAAATTACCAGAGCAACAACTATATAAAGATAATGGTATACATTTATCCATAATATCTGAATGTGAGCGTAAATTCATAAGAGAATGGTGCCATTTTAGACATATAGAGGAGAGCTTTATAATAGTAGCACTTACATACTGGATGAGATGTAAAAGTAACATAGCAGTTAATTTTTTACTTTTTCCTGAATCCAAGGTACTATATATGGTATTATGTATACACGTATCCCTGAAGTTCGGGGGATACTGTGAAATGTACAAGTGTAACTTTATTAAAGACTTAAATGACTATTATAAACATATAACACCATCTAAGCACCAAAGCATGGAAATGGACATCCTACGTTCTTTGAACTGGGAATTATAGAAATATTATATATATTAATAACAATAACCATGAACGACATACAAAAACTACAAGAAATAATTTCCTCAGGTCAGGTCATATCAGGACCATGGCGTCTCACTGTATGGACAAAGAATGGTAGCCCACCATCTTATATATTTTCGGAAGAACATGCATCTGAAAATTCATGTCCCGATAAAACAGATATATCATCCCTCCTAAGACAAATACTTGACAACACTTCCAAAACAGGCATTTTCATTGAACATTTCATACATGCTGAATCTATAAAGAATGCTAAAACTGAAACTCAAAATGCATGTGTAGCAAGATCAGAAAAAATCCTAAATGGATTAAGGTTATGCTTAGAAGTAGTTAAGATTTCACAGAAGGAACATGGTGAGAGGATCCATTTTTGTGATCCCAGATGTGATATAGTATCTGTATTACCAGATGGTAAGGTTTATGACTCGATTAATTTCTACACCCAACAATTAATCAGAGATAACAATATATCTGAAGCACTACTCACAATATACGAGGCGTTTATACACCCTCTACTAAGTGTGGTACCTGATAAAAAAAGCATGAGTGGAAGACTATCTGGGAGTATGAAAACAGCCAGATCCAAAATGACACAAGAACAATTGCGATTTTTTGATGAAATATGGCGCACAGATGTAATATCATCAATAAAAAATCTCGCAGAGAGGTATTCATCTATGCACAAATCCCAGAATCTAGGAAATATACCAGATTTTATGGATCAATACACACGAACTATAAATAAGTTCATGGACACATATACACTGGCAAAAATGTTCGACGAACAAAATAATGGTATGTCTTCCAGTGTTTTATACATGGGTAGTTTACACTCCCTTAATATAGAAACATATCTTGAAAAGTATGGGTACCGTAAACAGTCTACCCATGAGAATAGTAATATGCATGCTTGTTTATCTATTAAATAAGTTGCCTTTTTAATATAATCATATCAAAGAAACATGATATACACGACAAGTTATAATTTATGTAATTCATGTCAAACATAAACGTCTCTTTTTGCATAGTTCTATCTAATTTTACCTTGAACTGAGCCAACTGTATTTGATATAATACTATATCAATATCAAACATAAATACATTACTTGGTTTTGGTTCACAAGTTGTCATCTGCTTAGATACTATACTCATATCAAATGGAAAATAAACATCCATATCACGTACAAACTTCTCTATTATAGGGAGACTTTTTTTGAACCAATCCCTATCCCGATTTATAACATGTACAACAATAGGTTTACCTTCCATATTATAGTAATGATGAACTAAATGTGTAACTTCCATATTAGAAACCTCCATCTGTAACTGTACTTGGTCACGATGCGCTTTTGATACCTTTACATGTTTATCCTTAAATATTGTCTTAATCTCAACATTTATACCAGTATTAGTACACGCATCCAGCGATGCCGCTATAAAATTATAATCAGGATGGGGTATAATCTGTAAATCATGATACACAGTAACTTCTGGGTACTTTAAATTATATAGTCTTACAACTTCTTCTTCGTTTTCGGACCCAATTCGAGTATACTCATTAGAAATACCACCCAACATAGCAGAAGATTTCTTTTTCTCCATCAAGCTTGTAGCACCCCTTCCCTGTGCTAATACTGTGGATACTTCCGAGGCTGTAACTCTACTGCGTCTATACTCAAACCATTCTTCACTTCTTTGGGCTATATTAGGAGAATTGAGGATTTTATCGACACTCGGATGATTAATACTCATATTCGTAATATGTCCACCAATTTTATTATAACCTATTATACAACTAGGATATATTTTAGACAACATGAATATTCCGCAACGCCCCCCTATTATGGTAAGGGCACCCGAGAGAGACGCCAAAAATGATAAGAAAATGTCGGCATCCGAAACATCTGTGAATCCAGCACTACTATCGTACATGGGTGCTGGAAATAGTGAAGTGAAAATTGAGTTCACACTTTATACAAATTCTTCAAAATGTAAATACGGGGAACAACTATTGAAAATTGCCAGAGAGAAGAAATTTACATTCGAACACATAGACGTATCAAAGGTAGCCCCTCCAGAGTGGTTACCAGGTACACCCACTCTTGTACACGAAAACAATGTATACTGTGGGGATGCTGCGTTTGGTTTCATTGATAACTTTACAAGCCAACAGGATTCCACTCAACCAGCACTGGCAGCTGTAGCAATCGAGCCTGAACAACCAACAAACCCATTCGCAAAGAAAATGTCGGATGATTCTGCTGGGTGTGGTTTGTCAAAAGCATTCGCACCTCCTCCAGCAGAAGAGGTAGATGAAAGTAAATTTTCAGAATCTACTGATCAGGCAATGCAGAGATTACTAGCTGGTAGACGTTAAATCATTCGCGCGTAACGAATAAAAACAATTATGTTTAATATTAATAATACACTATGTCTGAATCTATCCTACCTCCATTGAGCCCTAGTGGTTCTATTGATGAAATTGAAACTGTACAAACCGTACAAGACGATCATGAGTTTTTCGGTGACGCCGAAGATTTCACAATAAAGATTGCCCCTCCCGTGGACCTACCAGAAACCCGGGAACTACCGGAAAATATTACCATCCCAGAAGATGAACCTGGATTCGGGGAACATATGCCTGTTTCTAGTGATGAAGAATCTGA
>JALZVI010000075.1 GCA_023301015.1 Rickettsiales bacterium
GTGTGCTCTTCCGATCTCAGAGTGTTATGGGCACAGCTATGTAGAGCGTAACGACTTTAGCGATGCGTTCTATCATTTTTGGGTAGACACCATAACTATCAATGATATTAGACGTGAAAGCGGTTTTGACGATATGACATGCCGTAAGATAGCTAAGTTATACGGAGCGAGAAATAATCAAAACTCTGTATTTAACAATTACGCATATTGCCCAATTAATGAGATTCTTGATTACAGAATACATGTAATGCGCTTTGCGTATAAAAGCGACAAGGAAATCGTGATGAAAAAATATCACGACAAAAAGAATAATGTAAAAAAGGTTGCCAAACGAGACAGTAGCTACACAGTACCGGAAGGTGCAGAAAAAAGCAGAATGAGCAAACGCCTTGATACTTGGTATGAAGGAAGTTATATCGTAGGAAGTAATAAATATATTTGGGACTACAAGGAATGTGAGATACTAGCAAAAGACGAAATGAACAAGGTGTTACCTCCATTTATAGCGCAGTCTTCTAATATTTATAAGAATGTACTTAGATCATTTTTAAGTAATATCATACCGCTTTGTGATCAAATGCAGTACACACACTTGAAGATACAGCATTTACAAGCTGAATTGAAGCCAGACCTTATTGTATTAGACTTAGACCAATTAGCGGAGTTACAAACCGACACTAAAGGAGAAGCGCAAGGAGCCGCTTGGAAAACTGCACTTACACTATTAAACGTAAAAGGTACTGTTATTACCAAGCGTGTAAATATGGGTGAAGACGGTATTAAAGATGGACCTGCAGCAAGACCAATGGCGAACCAACAAGGAAGTGCTTTAACAGCGCTACTTAATATATGGGCGCACTACTACAACTTAATAAGAGAAAC
Organism: Rickettsiales bacterium; assembly: GCA_023301015.1. Next base: position 883 of record JALZVI010000075.1, read on the forward strand.
AACGGGAATCAACCCTGCGCGTGACGGTAGTGCAAATCAAAACACATTGGTAGGAGTTAATCAAATGCTGGAAATAGCATCGAACACCGCTACCAAACATTTAGTAGACGCTACATTAGAATTTGACCGTAGAATATCTGAAACTATATCTACTCGTATTAAAGGAATATTCAAGATAAAAGGACTTGAGCACCTTAAACCAATGTATGAAAAGTCAGTAGGTAAACATAATATTGAAGCGCTTGAAAAGCTAAAGAATGGACATATTCACGAATTTGCAATGACAGTAGAAATGCTACCTGCAAAGGAAGAACTCGACGAATTGCGCCAAGATTTAGGTATCGCCTTAAACGAAGGAACCATTGACGTAAGCGAAAAAGCTGAAATCATACGTATGGCTAGGAGCAATCCAAAGCAAGCAGGACAGTATATGCGATTCATAAGAAGAAGACGCATAAAGGAGAAAATGAAGGAAACAGAGTATAACCAAAAACTTCAAAGTCAAAGCAACATACAAGCAGCTCAAGCAAAGCAGCAAGGCGAATTACAATTATACCAACAGAAGAAAGCAATTGACCTTCAATACGAAACTAAGCGTTCTGCAATAGCATTACAGGAAAAGCAAGCTATGCAACAAATAGAAGCTCCTGTTAAGGATAAAGAGTTTGATCAAACAGCATACTTGGAAAGTCTTAAAAATATGCAAGTAATTGATTTAGCTAAGTTTAAGGAAGATAAGAAAGACGAAAGACTAAACAAACAAAGCTCACACCAATCTGAACTAATCGACCAAAGAGCAAGGAAGAAAAACCCAAAAGACTTTACAAAGCAATTTGATATAGAGGAATTATTTGGGAGACAAGCAGGTTAAGATAAGTCCCGATATATTCATTAATACAAATTTTTATCGTATTAATACAATTTCAATAGATTTTTATTATACTTTTGTTTTTAACTATAAGTAAACCTTATAACAAAACATTATGGATAATATCGGGAAAAATCACTTAGCACAGTTTATGACGCCTAAAGAGCCGTCTGCACCAGTTGAACCTACTCCGGCACCACCGGCAGCAGACCCAACACCTGCAGAGCCAACACCACCTGCTCCTTCGGCTGAACCAATACCTGCGGCAGATCCAACACCCGAACCTGCTCCTACTCCTGCAGCAGCAGATCCAATTCCAGAACCACCTGCTCCAGCACCAGACCCTATACCTGCTCCTGCGGCAGAGCCAATCACTCAAGAACTAAACGATGATGCGGTAAAGAACTATCTAAAGGAAAAGTACGGTAAGGAAGTAGAAAGTATTGACACATTATTTAAGAAGCCAGAGCCAACCGCAGACCCATTAGAAGGATTAAGCGAAAAAGCGCAACAGTTCTTAAAATTCAATAAAGAAACAGGAAGAGATTACGACCAATTTATAGCGCTTAATCGTGATATATCTAATTCTACACCGCTTGAAATTGCAAGAGAAAAAGCAATTTTATTATCAGATGGAGAACTTTCTTCTGCGGATGTAGACGAATTTCTAGAGCAGAAGCTAGACGTAGACCTTTCTGACCCTAAAAACGTAAGTAAGTTTGACTTAATTAATATTAAAACATTCGGAAAAGATTACAAGGAACGTCTTGTAGCCGAAAAAGAAAAATACATTAGATCGGAA
>JALZVI010000076.1 GCA_023301015.1 Rickettsiales bacterium
AAGGCTAAAACCACGTGATTTTTTATTGATTTTCATACATCTAAATACTCGCCGCAAAGGCATTGGATTGCAATTTGAATTGAATATTATAGCAAATTTTGCAGCATTTTTCAAATCCGCGCGGCAGATAAGACAAATAATTTTACCCATATACACCTAAAATTGCAGCCAAACTACATAATGTCTTAAACCTTGTGTGATATTCTAATAGGTGGAATGAAGCATTTTAGCCTTAAAAATTTGAAGAAAAACAAGGACGGAACGATGGTGATTGAGTTCGCCCTGCTCGCCCCAACCTTCTTCCTGATGTTCTTCGCCATCATAGAAGTTTTCGCATTTATGCTTGCTGAAGGAATTTTAGAATCCGCCGTACGTGATGCATCTCGCTCAGGGCTCACGGGCTATACACCAGCAGGCGTTGACCGAGCAGACTATATCCGCTCAGAGGTTGAGAACAAAGTATTCTTCATCGACCCAGACAGCATAGATTTTGACACTCAGATATATAGCAGCTTTCAAAACATCGGCGAAGCTGAGCCATATACGGATGATAACGGCGACGGATATTATGACATTGGCGAGCCATATGATGATGTAAATGCAAACGCGCAATGGGATTCTGACATGGGAATATCAGGAAGTGGCAGCGCGGGGGACATAGTTGTCTACAAACTTTCCTACACATGGAACTTTATGACACCTTTCATTGGTAATTTGCTATCAGATGACGGTACAATGGAAATTGTTGCAAACGCAGTGGTAAGAAATGAACCTTTTTAGAACCATATTTAAACTCATAAAAAACAATCAAGCTGTTGCCGCGATTGAGTTCGCGCTGATCGTACCCATCCTGCTCATCCTCTTCGTTGGCGGGTTTGAAATTACACGCTATGTGCTGCTGTACCAAAAAATCAGCAAAACCACTAGCTCGCTTTCTGACCTCGCAGCACGGGCACCAGAACTTAACGAAGCCGACATTGCCAACATCTTCAACGCCACCGAGCATTTGATGGCGCCATATTATGACGAAGCTGAAGTGCGGGTTATATTCAGCTCAATTATGGATAATGGCACTGGCAATTTAATAAACTGGCAACGCTGCGGCGGCGGAACACTTGACGTACAAAGCGATTTGGGAGAACAAGGCGACTATGCCACCCTACCCACAGGATTTGATCTAGACCTAAACGAAGACACGATTTTGGCAGAAATTTATGTTGAGTATAACTCAGTTATAGGCATGAATTTCATTGCTGAGTCCACAATTCGCAAAGCCAGATATAGCCACCCTCGCCTTGGCGCGCTCACCGAAATCACAGACGATGCAGGGGCGACAGGATGCTAGGAAAACTCAACAAATTGCTACAAAACTTTCACCGCGATGAAGAAGGGTCATTCCTAATCATCTTCGGCCTGAGCATCGTAATCTTAGTCGGCATAACAGGCGCTGCGCTTGACTATGCTCGCGGACATTTACTACAATCAGAACTCACCTCCGCCCTAGACTCCGCCGCGCTCGCAGGTGGAGCAAACGCCAACGCGGAAGAAGTTGAAGAGATTATCGAGAAATATTTCCGCGTTAACTTCCCCACAAATTATCTTGGCGCAGATGTGAGCGAACTGGATATCAACATCAACACGCAAGGCGGCAAGCTCACTGCGGAAGTTTCGGCAGTGCTGGACTACACATTGCTCAAAGTTGCGGTTGACGGAAATATGAATGTCAGCGCCGACACAGAAATCACTATGGAAAAACGCGGCCTTGAAATTGCGTTGGTAATGGACAATACAGGCTCGATGAACGGCAGCAAAATCACTACCATGAAAGATGCGGCGCAAGACTTGGTGGACATTTTGTATGGAGATAAAGACGAAGTTGATAAGATGTGGATCAGCCTTATTCCATATTCTGCCACAGTCAATATAGGCAGCAACAACTCAGACTGGCTAACAGCGCTTGACCAATCAGACTATTATCCCACAACATGGAAAGGCTGCATTGAAGCCCGCGGGCCAGAAGAAATGTCGGACGACACACCAGACGTTGGCGGCAAGTGGGATCCGTTCTATTGGGCAGACGCTTCGGACAATGACTGGTATTGCTATAATAAAAACGGCGGCTGCAACAACTTAGCCAGCAACACTTGCGGAAGTTCTAGCAATGAATATTTCGTGACTTCAGGCAAAAATAAGTGGCATGTGAACGAGAACCAATGCCCACGCAATAACGGCAGCGGGCCAAATCTCAGCTGCCCACCTGCCATCACCCCGCTAACAAAAGATCGCAGTACTGTTGAAGATGCAATTGCCGAAATGGATGCATGGCACAGAGGCGGGACATTCTCTAACATCGGCCTATCATGGGGCTGGCGCACAATTTCGCCGAAATGGAAAGGCCTGTGGGACGACGTTGCCACCGCTCAACCATTCGACTATGACGAACCACTTATGGACAAAGTTGTTATCATCCTCACCGATGGCCAAAACAACTTCTACGACCATCAGGGTGGCGGCCCACAAGGCTCAGATTACACAGCCTATGGGCGCGAAGACCAAGGCCTAATCGGCGGAGTTGGAGGCGACACAGAGATCAACAACCAATTCAGCCAAAGTTGCGAAGATATGAAGGACGAAGGGATTATAATCTACACAATCACCTTCCGAGTGAGCGGCGCAATCAAAAGTACGTACGAGGACTGCGCATCCAGCGACGCCTATTATTTCGACTCACCAAACAACGAAGATCTCTCAAACGTATTTCAAGCAATCGGCGACAGCTTGAGTAATTTGCGGATTAGTAAATGATTTTGATTGTTTCCCCGCTGCGCCTACGGCTTGCAGACTGAAACGCGCTCAAGGCTGTGATTTCGGAGCTTTCTGCAAACGATTCGTGAGGCAGCGCGAAGTACAAAGCTACTGCATGCTCACAGCGGCAGTCACATCTACTTTGATGATCGCCATCGAGAACAAAATCACAATCAAGCCAACCAACAACCCAAGAAGTGCGAAGTTTTTACGGCGTAGGTTTTTGCTTTTGTCTGTCATAGCATCAATCTATAGCCTCACCCCAAAATTACAAGAGTGAACTAGCGCTGGACGTGATCTTCTTTTGAGATGTTGGAAATTTTAGCTTTCTCAGCGCCAGCACGCGATGACTTGATTAGCGGATAATCTCCTTGATCTAAATGCAGCTCAGCATCTCCCCTCATCTTCCCTTCAATTACATGGAGCCTTTGCACAGAAACTCCAGCCTCTTCAGCAACCTGTTGCCATTGAAAATCGCGCTCTACCCTACCCTCAAGGATAGACAAATAACTTTTACTTGCTTGAAATGCACTCATTCTAGACTGCCCTGCCTCCAGAATTTCCAAGCGTCCAACAAAGCTTTCCCAAAAATCAAGAACCTCTTCCGACAAAGGCGACTCAAACTGAACATCATCGGTCACATCTAAACCATCAACGCGCAAGAATGATTTCCTAGGTTGCTCCGCACGGATTCTTATAGATATTATAAAATACTGATTGAAGTTAGAAACGCTAGCTTCTTGAGAAAACAGATTTTTTACCGCCGATTTAAAAGCACCCGAGATAAAATCTTCACTACTCACAAAGCTAGCAAGCTTGGAGTGCTTTGTCGTTTCGAAATGCCTCTCTGCAATTTTTTGCAATGTCGGGTAGTAGAAATTGAGCAGCTCATCTTGACGCGCCAACGATTCTTCGCTATCCACGCTTCCAGTCGCCTTAATAGCAATGAGCAAGTCCCCTAGCCTATTCCTGTCTTCTGCCTCAGGGAGCCAGAACCTCTCTACATCACTATGCTTGTTTGTCATACCGCATTCTTACAACAAACGCGGCAATTATGTCAACGAAAATTAACCACTCGGATTCATCTGCTCGAAGAAGTCTACGTTATCCTTCGTGTTCTTCATCTTCTTGATTAAGAACTCC
>JALZVI010000077.1 GCA_023301015.1 Rickettsiales bacterium
GAGGCAGAGCGCAAGGCGGTGATTGCAGGCAGCCCTGTGGCTGGGGTTTATGACAAGTCGGTTGACCGCGAGTCGGCATTTGAGATTTTGCGCAAGCGTGCTGAGGAAAAAGCTGTATCAGAAGAGGCGGCGGACAAGCGCGAGGAGAAGGAAAAGCTCGACAAGCCGAAGAAGAAATCAAGCCGTATGGGCTTCATGGAAGCAACAATCAAGTCCGTCCTACGTTCAGTCGGCAGCTCGGTTGGCCGCAAAATTGCGCGGAGTATTTTGGGTAGTATTTTGAAGTAGGGTTTGATTACCTTCCTTTGCCTATATCGTTTTCAAGCGTTTCTTTCATTTTATCTAGTATCGGATTGAGTGATGTGGATTTAATGGTATCGAAGAATGGGTTGTTTTCGATTGTCTGAAGTGTGCCTTCAAGCTCTTCGATGGCAGCTAACAATTCGGTATTGAAGACGTTGTTTTGAATGCTTTCAAGGTCTAATATTGTAATATTTATTAATAACTCTTGAAGGTGGTCGAGGTCACCAGAGAGTGATTTTTCTAAGAGCTCAATTGCTTTGCCAAGTTCGTCGCTGATATGGTCTATTTGGCGGATGAAGGCTGGTGGTTTTGTTGCTCGCTGAGCTCGTTGAGAGGCCTTCTCTAAGGCTTTTAAATCCGCTAGCTCTACTGAGATTGGGTCTAGGTAATCTTCAATAAGCTCATTTACTTTGTCACTAACATTAGGCTTTATGATATCAAGAGTTAGCATAAAGCCTTCATGTGCATATGCAAACCCACTCCGAAGATCTATTTCCAGAAGGATGTTAATTCTAGAGATCTCTTTGGCGTCAGAAGCTGAAAGATTTGTTTTTGAGGTTTCCTGCGCAGCTGCTTTTGCTGTCTTTTGCAAACTCTCCAGACTAGATGTATCTATATCATTTTTCATGGAACATACTTAAACTAAGTTAACTAAATTCTCAAGCTTTTATTTTTTTCCTTCCGCTTTTGGCCAAAGAACCGAGGCAAGCACTCCAGCCATTAGTAGCAGGAACGTCACGCCCAGTGAAACTGAGGCGGGGACTTTGTCCATGCCCAGAAGCGGGGCAGCAATCACCTTGCCGCCGATGAAAATTAGGATGGCGGAGAGGGCGTAGTTTAGATAGTGGAATTTGGCGATGATTACGGCGATGGCGAAATACATGGCGCGCAGGCCTAGGATGGCGAAAATGTTGCTGGTATATACGATGTATGGATCAGTGGTGATGGCGAAAATGGCGGGGATGCTATCTAGGGCGAAGACCAAATCTGCGAGTTCGATTAGGAGTAGGGCGAGGAAAAGCGGGGTGTAGAAGCGCTTTTCTTTGGTTGCATCTTTGGGGTTTGGTAGCATGACAGCGAATTTATTGCCGTGCATTTTTTCAGTGAAGGGCAGGCGTTTGCGCAGCCATTTTAGCATTTTGTTGTTGGCGATGTCTTCTGGCTCGTCATTGGCGGCGAGGAGCATTTTTATACCCGTGAAAACGAGGAATGCGGCGAATATGTATAGCACCCATTCAAACTGAGAAACAAGCGCTGCGCCAAGGCCAATGGCGATTCCGCGCAAGAGTATGACACCCAGAATCCCCCAGAAGAGGACTTTGTGCTGATATTTCTCGGGTATGGAGAAATAGGCGAAAATTAGGGAGATGACGAACAGGTTGTCGACGGCGAGGGTTTTCTCAACCAGATAGCCTGTGATATATTCCTTGCCGCTTTCTGCGCCCATCGTATGCCAGACATAGCCGCCGAAGAGGAGGCCGATGACTAGGTAGAAGCTGGTCATGCCCAGGCTTTCCTTCACGCCGATTGCTTTGTCTTTGCGGTGAAAAACACCGAGATCGAGGGCGAGGAGAATTAGCACGATTGCGCCAAAGCCTAGCCACATATTTAATGTTGCATCCATGGGCTATAAGATATTGCAAATTTTTAGCATTACAATATCATATGACGCATATGATCCTTAAACTCTCAATATTTCTGACTCTCTTGCTTTCTGCCACAAATGCGCTGGCTTGCACGCCTTGCCAAAAAACTTGGGGGATGCAGCAGATGGTTGATGAAACTGAGATTTTGATTGTGGGTAAGCGAGTTGATAAGGTGCATAGAGGGATATATGATGAAAATCTAGAGCGTGTTGCAATTGAGGTTATGGAAGTTATCAAGGGCGATGGCGTGCTTGAAGTGGGTGACGAAATTGAAGTGAAAAGCTGGTATGGGATATGCCCATATGGTGTGCAGATGGATAGATTTGAAGATTCGTTGGTGTTTTTGAACAAGGTTTCTGAGGGAACTTGGTTTACATCTGCTGAATATGAAGCAGCCACTTACAAGCATGCGCTGTGTAATGACGAATCTATACCCCTGCGTGATGGCAAGCTGAGCGTGTGGGAACCGCGGTTGGATAAGACTATAAAATATCCTATGTCGGAATTTAGACGCGTGTTTTTGAATAAGCTTCCTGCGCGAGTTCCTGCTCAGTAGTAGGAAAGCTCGTACTTGATTTTTAGCGATTTATCTCTATCTTTTATGCTTAACCATAAAAAGGGAATTTCAATGAGCG
>JALZVI010000078.1 GCA_023301015.1 Rickettsiales bacterium
ATTACGAGGACGATTGATAGTTCGACTAGTGTGAATCCGTTTTTCATAACTGCTTTTTTAATTGCTTTTTGTTTTTCAACAATAGCATATAATTCTCTTATGTTTAGAACTTTTATATTACTCGCGGCGATGACTGCGATATTCTTGGTGGTTGGTTATTCAATTGCCGGAATGATAGGAATGCTGATTGCGTTCGGAATTGCACTGGTGATGAATGCTGTTAGCTATTGGAAGTCCGACAAAATTGTGTTGAAGATGTATAAAGCCAAGCCGCTGCCTGTTGAGTTGCGATGGATTGAGCGTGAGGCAGAGGAGATGACCCGCAATGCGGGGATGCCGATGCCGAAGATGTATGTGATGGAAAATGACCAGCCGAATGCGTTTGCAACGGGGCGTAATCCTGAGAATGCAGCCGTGGCTGTGACAACTGGGTTGGTGGCTAACTTGGAACATGACGAGGTGCTTGGGGTGGTGGCTCATGAGCTGGCGCATATCCTCAATCGAGATACGTTGACGATGACTATGACGGCAACAATTGCAGGTGCAATTGGGATGTTGGCGAATGTTGGTAGGTTCATTCCGCGTGGTCGAGGTCGGCGTGCTGGCGGTGGAATTGCTGCGATGCTTGGGGTTATGCTTGCACCACTTGCTGCTGGGGTTGTGCAAATGGCAATTTCTCGCACTAGAGAATATGGCGCCGATGCTGGCGGAGCGGAGATTATGGGTGATGCTAAGCCGCTGGCGCATGCGCTTGCAAAAATTGCGAATGTTGCGCCTGTGAAGATTAATGAGATTGCCGAGCGCAACCCTTCGTCTGGGCAGATGTTCATTTTCAATCCGCTGAAGTTTAATGGTATGAAAGCCATGTTTTCAACACATCCGCCAGCCGAAGAGCGCATAAAACGCTTGCTGGAAATGCAAGTTTCGGGCAAGGTGCTGCCATATAAGATTGCAAAAGAAATGACGGATTATCGGGACATATGGAAGAAGTAACAGTATTTTCAATAGCATATTTGCTTGGCTCAATCCCGTTTGCAGTAGTGATCGCGCGGCTTTCGGGCTTGGGCGACATCACTCAACAAGGCAGTGGAAACCCTGGCGCTACAAACATGATGCGCATTGCTGGCAAAAAGCTGGGCATCATCAACTTCCTCCTCGATTTCGCAAAAGGCGTTCTGGCCGTGAAAATTGGCGCGCATTTTGGGATGGCAGATTTGGCGTTCATTGCAGTTGTAATTGGCCATTGTTTTTCCATCTGGCTGAGCTTTCGCGGAGGGAAGGGCGTTGCCACGATGTTCGGCGGCTTGCTTGCATTGAACCCGCTAACTGGAGTGCTGGCGCTTGGCGTTTGGATCGCCGTTTTTCTCATGTTCAGAATCTCATCTCTATCTGCAATCGTCTCAATTATGGCAACAGTAATCGCATCCGCAATTTGGTGGTATGACGACTTCTTCTTCGCCGCCTTCGCCGTTGGTATGTTGGTGATTGGCAGGCACAAAGCGAACATAGCTCGCTTGCTCGGCGGCGCTGAAAAATAACAGCCCTGAGCATTCTCAGTCTGTAAGGCGCAGCCGCTGCGGGGAGAGATTGAAAACCACAGCCCTGAGCTAAGTTTCAGTCTGCAAGCGCAAAGCGCGCCCGCGGGGAAACAATTAAAGCTACAGCCCTGAGCGTTCTCAGTCTGCAAGCGCCTTGGCGCGCAGCGGGGAGAGATTAAAAACTTATTTAACATATGTCCACCTCCGCCCGTAATATTAGGGTATGGGAGATTTGTATCGTAATTTGATTGTGAGTTCTTATCCGAGTTATTCGCAGACGCTTGAGTTGTGGAGCATCGTGATTTGTTTTCTCAGCAGATGGGAGTACTGCTTGATGCGTCGAACTCCACCGTGCAAATTAGGATTAGTCATGCGGCCCGAGCAGGTGAGGTGTTAGACTGGAGTAGTCCTCCAATCTAAAGTCATAAAAACCCTTGCACCTTAGCTTGTGGGTTCATATATATATTGGATGGATTTATCAAATATAGTTGGCAATTTTTTGCATTACGGGATTTCGTTTGTTGCGATAATCTCTATCATCGTTTTCATTCATGAGTATGGTCACTTTGCGGTGGCGCGGTTCTTTGGGGTGAAGGTTGATGAGTTCTCAATTGGATTTGGTAAGGAGCTGAAAGGCTGGACAGATAAGCACGGCACGCGCTGGAAAATCTCGCTGCTGCCACTTGGTGGTTTTGTGAAGATGCATGGTGATGAAGATGCTTCAAGCAAGGCAGATGCTGGCAAGCTCAAGAAAATGAGTGAAAACGAGCGCTCAATTTCATTTTTCTATAAGCCACTATGGCAAAAAGCGTTGATTGTTGCGGCTGGTCCGGCGATTAACTTCCTGCTAGCGATTTTAATTTATAGCTCTATTTACGCGACGTATGGCAAGACTGAAATTGAGTTCACACCTGCTGTTGGCGTGGTGATTGAAGGCGGAGTTGCTGATGAGTTGGGCATTGAAGTTGACGATTTGATTGTGAGCATTGGCGGCGCTGCGGTTGAAACATTCCAAGATGTGCGCGAGAAAACAATGTTGGCACCATCTGTGGCAACTGAGATTGTTGTGAACCGTGGTGGCGAGCTGAAGAGCTTTAGCTTTGTGCCAGAGAATCAAGATTTGAAAGATGAAACTGGTGAGTTTGTGCAGGTGCGCTTGGGGATTAAAAACAAGCCCGATCAGATTTTGCGCAAGGAAGAAATTTCCTTCGGAGTTTTTGAAGCAATTGGCGCTTCGGTGCAGAAGGTGTATGACGACTCTGTGAATATGTTGAATGCGCTAGGGCAGATTATTACTGGTGAGCGGAGCATGAAAGAGATGGGCGGGCCAGTGAAGATTGTTGAGTATTCTGGGCATTTCACCCAGAGCATCACGGATTCTATATCTTGCGCATTTGGCTATAATGATACTGAGCTGACTTGCGGTGAGCTTGCGCAAAACGGAATTTTGAACGCGCTGATCTTCATGGCGATGATCTCAACAATGCTTGGCCTGATGAATTTGCTTCCTGTACCAATGCTTGATGGTGGGCATTTGTTGTTTTATGGGATTGAGGCAATTATACGACGTCCTGTTCCTGAAATGGCACAAGAATGGTCGTTCCGGGCAGGATTCGCATTTTTAATTGGCATCATGCTCTACGTCACATATAACGATATTATCAGCCTGGTTAATCGCTTTATTTTATAATGAAAATTACTGCCCTATTAATTGCTTCATCACTTTTTTTGCTGCCAAGCGCAGCGACGGCTCAAGAGACTCCGGAGCAAATTAAGTCTTCTCAGTCAGTTGTAAATGCAGTGCGGATTAAGGGTAACCAGCGTGTCGACACTGAGAGTGTTCGTTCATATTTATCATTCGCAGAAGGCGAGGCTTTTAGTGAAGCTGATTTGAATAACTCAATCAAGGCGTTGTTTAAAACTGGTTTGTATTCTGACGTGAAGGTCTTTGAGAAGGCTGGGAATATTATGGTTGAGGTGGTTGAAAACCCGATCATCAGCCAAGTTGCGTTTGAAGGAAATACGACGATCAATGATGAAAAGCTAATTCCAGAAGTGACCTTGAAGAGCCGCTCTATTTATACAAAAGCAGCAGTGCAGGAAGACGTGCAGCGCTTGGCAAATATCTATCGCCGCTCTGGTCGTTTCAATGCAGAAATTGTGCCGAAAGTGATTTTGAAAGACCAAAACCGTGTTGACCTTGTGTTTGAAATTGATGAAGCGGAAGTGACTCGCATTAAGGCTGTGAACTTCCTTGGCAACTTTGCTTATGACGATGATGACTTGCGCTCTGTGGTTCGCTCGGCTGAAGAAGAGTGGTATAATGTACTTAGCAGCGATGACTCTTATGATCCAGATAGAATTGAGTTTGATAAGGAGCTTTTGCGCAGGCATTATGCGAAAACAGGCTATGCGGACTTTAAAGTTAAGTCGGCGCTTGCTGAGCAAACTTTGGATGAAGATGGCTTTATCCTGACCTTCTCAGTTGACGAAGGTACTCGCTATGAAATTGGTGAGGTGAATGTTTTCTCCGCGTTGGAGGATTTGAGCGTGGACAACAACAATAAAGATCTGGTTAAGGTTCGCAATGAAGATGTGTTTGATGAAACACGTGTGGAAAAAACTGTAGAATTGCTAATTGAGGAAGCGGGGAAGAAGGGTTATGCCTTTGTGGATATTGACCCTGAGCTGAACAAGAATGAGGCAGAGAAGAAGATTGATGTTGATTTTATCATCAACGAAGGGCCAAAAGTTTTTGTTGATAGAATTAATATCATCGGCAACCAACGTACGCTTGATAATGTGATTCGTCGTGAGTTCCGCTTGGCTGAGGGTGATCCGTATAACTCAGAAAAACTGAAGCGCTCAAAGCAACGGATCGAGAATTTGGGCTTTTTTGAATCTGTAGATGTTAAGCGCCAGCGTGGCGATGCTGCTGACAAGGTGGATGTTGACTTAACGGTGAAGGAAACGTCAACTGGTGAGCTGAACTTTGGCGCAGGTTTTTCAACCACCGAGGGTGTGCTGGGTGACATTAGTGTTTCCGAGCGGAATCTGCTTGGTCGTGGACAATTCTTGCGTTTGAATGTTTCTGCTTCGGCTCGTCGTCAGCAAGGGCAAATTAGCTTCACCGAGCCATATTTTATGGATGAGGCATTTGCAGCAGGTTTTGATTTGTTTAGCACTACGCGTGATGAGCAAGACGAGAGTTCGTTCCAGAGTGAGTCACTCGGGTTCAACTTGCGCGGTGGCTATGAGATAACCGAACATCTGCGTCATAATGTGCGCTATTCATTCTCTAATGATGAGATTTCTGACGTAAGCGCATCTGCCTCAACATTTATTAAAGAGCAAGAGGGGACGACCACAACTTCCCTTATTGGACATTCTTTGTTTTATGACAAGCGCGACAATGCAAGGCTGCCTCGTGACGGTCATGTTGTTAGATTTGTACAAGATTTCGCTGGCCTTGGTGGGAACGTGAAATTTGTTCGTAATGGGTTGGAAACAGCCTATTACCATCCGCTGACAGATGAGAAAGATTGGTATATGACCTTCAAGGCCGAAGGTGGTAATGTGACTGGATTTGGTGGGGAAGATGTGCCGATTAACCATCGTTACTTTATTGGCGGCAATAGCTTTAGAGGCTTTGCTCGTTCTGGTATTGGCCCACGTGACACCGCTACAGGTGATGCGCTTGGCGGGAATAACTATTATACAGTCAGCTCGGAAGTTGCATTTCCTCTTAAACTCACTGATGATTTTGGCCTTACGGGCGCTTTCTTTGCCGATGTGGGGAGTTTGTGGGGCGTTGATTCTGGCGGCGCGACTATTGTTGATAACGCAGATCCTCGTGCGACAATTGGTTTTGGCCTTGGTTGGAGCTCACCTTTTGGTCCATTACGTATTGACTTTGGCTTCCCCTTGGTTAAAGATGACGTTGATGAAACTGAGAGTTTTCAGCTCAATTTCGGAACGCAATTCTAGTTTGTCTGAACTAGTGAAACTACAAATGAAAAGAGGTTAAATTGTTGAGAAAACTCGCCATAATTATCGCTATAATATCAATGCCAATTTTTGCTGCGGCAGAGGGTGGAAAAATTGCTGTGGTTGATATAACCAAAGTGATGGACTCATCAACGGCAGTGCAAAAAGGCAAGGTCGAGGTGAAATCTCAGCATAAAAAATATCAGAATGATGTGAGCTCTAAGCAGCAAGCGTTGAAGAAAGAGGAAGCTGCGCTGGTGCAGCAAGTGAGCGTGTTGAGCAATGAGGACATGAATGAGAAGAAGAAGCAATTCATGGACGAAGTTAACAATGCCCATAAGGAAGTTCAGCAGAATAAAATTAAGCTCGATACTGCAAATCGTGACATGCTGATTGAAGTGCAGGTTGTAATACGTGAAGTAGTGGCTGAGATGGCTGAAGAAAAAGGCTTGGAAATTGTGTTGCCAATGGAGCCGATGATTTTCTCAAGCTCTAATCTGGATATTACGAATGAGGTGATTGAGCGCTTGAACAAGAAGTTGCCTAGCTTGGAATTGAAGTTTTAGGGCAATATGACGTTTAAATCTGAAAATTATATATATAACGGGCCTTTTAGTTTGCAGCATATTGCAAAAGAAATTGGCTGCGAGATTGTTGCGCCAGAAGGAATGGATGCGGCGGGAGCTGTCGAGCTAAAGAATCTTGCGCCGCTCGGGATTGCTGGAGAGGCTGATCTAACTTTTTTTGATAACTCGAAATATTTGGAGCAGTTCCTTAATTGCAAAGCCAGCGCGTGTATTGTTCATCCACGCTATGCAGAGCGCGCCCCAAAGGGAACTGTGCTGCTAACCCATGAAGACACATATACCGCCTATGCCCGAGCTGCGCAGCTTTTCTTTAGTTCTAAAGAGCTGAACGAAGGAATAAGCGACAAGGCCGAAATTCACCCTACAGCGCAGATTGGAAAGAACTGTGCAATTGGTGCGTTTTCCTCAATTGGGGCAGGGGTGATTATTGGTGATGG
>JALZVI010000079.1 GCA_023301015.1 Rickettsiales bacterium
GCCTGAGAACCTAGCTATTTTCCAAGTTACGCATGCAATTTTTCTCTACCTTAAAAATGACATTTCTGACTGCAAAAAACTTCTTGAGCACAGCGCTGAGTTTTTTGTTAGCGAAAAAGGATTGAAGCTTGAGGCGAAATACAAAGAGCGCTCAACATATCGGATTTATAGCAAATATATGCTGCGCCTACTCGAATGGCGAGAGAAAAACCCCGCCTATGAGAACATAGAAACTGAACAAGAAGCCATTATCATCGGCGATAGTCACAGCTTTTGCCATGCTAATTTGAGCGGCATAGAAACAAAGCTTATGCTTGGCACAACCATTCGCAAACTAGCGGTTGTTGGCGATAAGCTGCGGGTTAGAAGCTTTAAGCAGAACATATCTGAGCTGGATAAAAACAAAAAAATTATACTCAGCTTTGGTGAGATTGATTGCCGAGCGGGCCTTGGAATACATAAGAATCTTTGCAAAAACCCCGATGTGAATTTGGAAGAATCTGTGCGCGATGTTGTGGAAAAATATGTGAGCTTTGCGATGAAATATGCAAGCAGAAGAGGCCTGCAAATTAACTTCCTAAACTGCCCTGCGCCGCTGAGAAGATCGGTTATTGATAAAATTGGTGACCCAGAGAAAGAGGAGGAATATAAAATTATTCCCCAAATCTTCAACAAACTTCTGGCCGAAACAGCGCATAAAAGCGGTGCAGAAATTATTGATATATATACCGCCACTCACGCCAAAAATGGCTGGGGAAACCCTGATGTTTATTTGGACGATGTGCATCTACATCCTAGCATCTTGATAGACTTGCTCGCCAAAAAGCCTTAGACGTTCGCCAATGCCGCTGCCAAATCTGCCTGCAAATCATCCACCGATTCCAAACCGATACTGAGGCGTATTGCCGTTCCCGCTGCTTCCCACTTGGTTGCTGTGCGGATTTTGCTAGGGTCGAATGTTAGGATCAGACTTTCATATCCGCCCCATGAATAGCCGAGTTTGAACAGCGCCAGCCCATCAAAGAACTTCGCTTTTTCTTCCTCAGACAAATGCTTGTTTAGGATAAAACTAAACACACCAGCTGAGCCGTTGAAATCACGTTTGAAGAATTCATGGCCTTTGCAATTTTCAAATGCTGGGTGCAAAACGCTTTGCACTTGCGGTTGTTCAGCCAGCCAACCAGCCAGCTTCAAGCCCGCGTCGCCCTGCGCCTTGATGCGCGTTGCCAATGTTCGCAAGCCACGCTGCGCGAGATAAATATCATCCGCGCCCGGGCAAATTCCGAGGTTTTTATACACACGCTTAATCCGCGCATATGTCGCCTTCGTGCAGTTAATCACACCCATCAACAAATCCGAATGCCCTCCAATATGCTTGGTTGCAGAGTGAATGCTCACGTCAACACCATGCTTGAACGCCTTGAAGTTCAGCGGGCTTGACCATGTGTTATCCATCACCACAACCGCACCCTTTTCATGCGCAGCCGCCGCAATTGCGGGAATATCCTGCACCTCAAATGTCAACGAACCCGGGCTTTCCACAAACACAACTTTTGTTGCACTTGATATTTGCGCCGCAATGTCGCTGCCCAATTCTGGGTCATAATAGCGCGTGGTTACGCCATAGCGCGCCAGCTCTTCATTGCAAAATTCACGGGTTGGGGCATAGGCCGAATCTACCATCAGCAGCTCGTCACCGGGGTTAAGCAGCGCCATTAGCACGGTAGAAATTGCCTGCACGCCAGAGCTTGTTAGCAAGCATCTGTCAGCGCCCTCAAGCGTTGCCAAAGCCTCTTCCAACTGACGGTGCGGCTGCGTGCCATGACGCCCATAATGCGCGTGTTTGCTGCGGCCTTCGCTCGCATCTTTGAACTCAGCATAATTCTCGAACAAAATTGTCGACGCATGATAAACAGGCGGATTCACCACGCCGAAATTGTTGAACGGATCACGCCCAGCATGTGCGGAGATTGTTGCATCATCATAATCTTTATGGTCGTCCATGAATCACTCTCGTATTAAATAATATATCATGCCCTGCCGTTTTCTGCGGACGCATTGCAACAAGGCCATACCAAACACATAGCACAAGCAAGCTGACTAAGCCAATAAAACCAGAAATTGGTGTGGTGAAACTTTGGTGCAAATCATCTTCTGTCGCCGCAGGGTTTTGCGCTAGCTCTTGCAAATTGTCATAAATATAAAAACGCTCTGGCGTCTGGATTGTCATCATCAGAAGCGGCAGCGCGGCGAAGCGGAAGAAGCATTGTAAAAAGTTCGCCTTCCCTCCATCAGCATCGCTCACATAAACACCCATAATCCGCTTGCCCGGAGTTGCTTGCCATTTTGAGCTAGTCACCAGCGCAAGCAAAGCCGCCCACACAACTATGCATGAAATCGCCACTGTAATCATTGACGTGTAGAGAGAATAATACTCGCCCAAATTGCCTGAATTCATCTGCTCACGCACCAACTCTGTGTCAATGACGAACGAACCGATGATTGGCATGACGAAAAGCGCAAAAGGTATGCCCAAAATCAACGCATCCAACACATAAGCCGTCAGCCGCGTCCAAAAGCTTGCATATTGTGGTGGGGAGTTTTTCATATTGCCATATTAAGAAATACCGCGATTAACTCAAGCGCTAATATCGGGTGATCCCCAAACAAATTCATGATGATATAGCTTCAACCACAGCCTTGAGCAAGTTTCAGCCTGCAAGCCCTTAGGCGCGGCGGGGAAACAATCAAAAACCAGAATCAATTATATATTATCGCGCAGCAAATTATCAATTTTCGCCGCTTTCTCGAAAGATGTATCAATCTTGAAGCTCGTTCTTGGTGCGTGGCGCATATAAACTTCTTTCGCCAAATATGTGCGGATGAAGCCTGCATATTCCTTCAGCACAGGCACCAAATGCTCAGCATCTTGGCCACCCAGAGGGTATATATAGGCCGTGGCATTTTTCATATCAGGTGAAATTCGCACCTCTGAAACGGTGATTGAAAGATGCTCAAGATATGGAATTTCTCCATGCGCAAACAGCTTTGAAAGCGCGTGACGGAGGAGTTCTCCAACCTTTAGTTGACGTTGTGATGGGGGCTTTTGCATATAATCTCCTAAATTGTTAAACTTGAAGACGAACCTAACTGTTCATCTCTAGTTTAGCAGCTTCCTCCACGATTTCATAGCACTCAATCACATCGTTGGCCTTAATGTCGTCATAATTCTCAAACGCCATACCACATTCATAACCGTTTTGAACGTCTTTCACCTCGTCCTTGAAGCGCTTCAAGGTTTTCAGCTTGCCTTCATGAATCACCACATTGTCACGCAAAAGCCTCACTCCTGCGCCGCGTTTCACATGACCTTCTGTCACATGACAACCCGCAATTTTCCCAACTTTAGTGATGTTGAACACTTCACGAATCTCGGCGTAACCAATAAATTCTTCACGCTGGATAGGGCTCATCAAGCCGCTCAGAGCCGCAACTGCGTCATCCACAACTTCATAGATAATTGAGTAATAGCGCACTTCAACCTTGTCACGATTCGCCATTTGCTTGGCTTGCGCACCTGCACGAACGTTAAATGCAATCACCAAAGCGTTTGATGCGTTGGCTAGCGTGATGTCACTTTCTGTCACCGCACCAACTGCTGAATGCACAACTTTCACACTCACCTCGTCATTACGCAATTTCTCAAGCGAACCAATAATCGCCTCAACAGAACCTTGCACGTCACCTTTAATCACCACAGTCAGCTCTTTCTTGTCGCCCTGCGCACCGTCCATCAGCTTGTCCATTGCCGATTTCGCTACTGAAGCCGCACGAACATTCTTCGCCTTCTCTTTACGATACTCAACAATCTCACGACCCTGCTTTTCACTCTCAACCACGTTGAATTCATCACCAGCCATCGGCGCTTCAGAAAGCCCCAGAACCTCTACAGGTGTTGACGGAGCAGCCTTATTCATCGGCTTACCCTTGTCATCAAGCAGCGCACGCACACGCCCAAAGGCTGCACCTGCAACGCAAATTGCGCCTTGCTTCAATGTTCCACGCTGAACGATAATTGTCGCAACAACACCACGACCTTTATCCACACGCGCTTCCACAACTGTTCCAATTGCCGCACGTTTTGGGTTTGCTTTCAGATCAAGCATTTCTGCTTGCAAAATAATCGCCTCTTTCAAGTTGTCCAAGCCTTCGCGCGTTTTGGCAGAAACAGGAATACACTGAATGTCACCACCCATATCCTCTGGCACAAGATTATGCTGCAATAGCTCATTCTTAGATTTCTGCACATCCGCATCAGGCTTATCAATTTTATTCACCGCAACAATAATTGTAACGCCAGCAGCTTTTGCATGGTTAATCGCTTCAATCGTTTGTTCCTTAATTCCGTCATCCGCTGCAATCACGATAATAACAATATCCGTCACCTTCGCCCCGCGAGAACGCATTTCAGTAAACGCCGCATGTCCTGGAGTGTCGATGAAAGTGATCTTGCCTTTACCTTCCAAAGCCACCTGATATGCACCGATATGCTGAGTGATCCCGCCAGCTTCTCCGCCAACAACATCTGCTTCACGCATTGCATCGAGCAAAGATGTCTTACCATGATCAACATGACCCATAATCGTCACTACTGGAGGACGAGTTTCCAAATCATCTTCGTTATCCTCTTCCAGATCAATCACGCTCTCAACATCAGCTTCTGTAACGCGCTTGAATTTATGGCCAAATTCACCAACCACAATCTCTGCTGTATCAGCATCAATCATCTGGTTAATCGTCGCCATCACACCAAGTTTCATCAACTCACGCACCACGTCAGATGCTTTTTCTGTCATTCTGTTAGCCAAATCGCCAACTGTTAGAACTTCTGGAATTGTCACTTCGCGAGAAACTTTTTCTTGCTCTCTCAGTTCCACACCAGAAAGCTGAGCTTCTCTACGCGCTTTTTCACGCTGGCGTTTTACCGATGCCAAGCTGCGATGCTTTGACTCGCTGTTGAAGTTCTGAATTGTAATTTTCTGTGTCTTGCGACCACCAACATCCTTCTTAGAACCAGCTGGTTTTTTCGGGGCGTTGTCTTTGCCGGGAGCTGCCAATGTCAGCTTGCCGCCTAGCTTCTTGATTGTCTCATCCTTTTTCGGAATCACTGCCTTAGGGATTACCTTGCCAGTGGTCGTGCCCGCCTTTTCCTTTGGAAGGCCAGCAGATTCACGCTCAATTTTGCGCTTTGCTTCTTGCTTGGCACGCAAAGCGTCACGTTCCGCATCTTCAATTTTGCGTTGCTCATCAAGGTCCTTAGCATTTGCCAAAATCTCGAGCTTTTTCTTGCGCTGCAAATCATTCAATGACGAATCAGTTTGAATCGCTTGCTTCGCCTGAGTTTCAGTCGGCCTTGCTTGACCAGGAATGTGGATCGTACGCTTCTTGCGCACCTCAACAGTGACAGTCTTCGGACCAGTAGGCATCGAAGGCTTCGCCCCGCCCAAAGTTAGTTTCTTTTTCGTCTTGTTTTCTTCGTCTGACATTTATTAGTTCCTAGTTACATGTTACAAGTTGCAATGAAAATCGGCTGCAAGAACTTGTAACTTGCAACTAATCACTTGTGACTATTCATTTTCGAACCAATGCGCGCGGGCTGCCATAATCAGCTCGTTCACTTGCTCCTCATTCATACCAGATTTTGGTATTTTCTCATAAAATTCATCCGTTGCCAAGTCACCCAGATCGTCGCGTGTCTTGATATCTTTTTCTGCCAAACGCAAAACAAGCGCTGGTGAAATTTCTTCAGTTTGGAAACCTGGGAGTGTGAACATATCATCCGCAACACCCAACTCTTTGGCTTTCGCTTTTTGAGTTTCAACTGCTTTTTCCAATGCTTCACGCGCACGGTTTTGAAGTTCTGCCGCAATGTCTGCATCAAAGCCTTCAATTTCCGCCAACTCATCTGCATCAACATAAGCAACTTCTTCGATAGAAGTGAATCCTTCTGTTACCAACAAATGCGCAATAATTTCTTCAACATCCAAAGACTCAATGAATAGTGCAGAAAGCGATGTGAACTCATTTGTACGACGTGATGACTCTTCCTCATCAGTCAAAATCTCAATGTACCAGCCAGTCAACTGACTTGCCAATTTCACATTTTGTCCACGACGGCCAATTGCTAGTGATTGCATTTCTTCTTCAACCACAACTTCAATACGCCCCTCGTCTTCTTCCACAACAACTTTGCTTGCATGCGCAGGAGTTAGCGCGTTCACAACAAATGTTGCTGGATCACCAGACCAGTCAATAATATCAATCTTCTCGCCTTGCAGCTCATTCACCACAGCTTGCACACGCGCACCACGCACACCAATACAAGATGCTTTCGCGTCGATGTTTGATTCATTTGAAGCCACAGCAATTTTCGCGCGTGAACCAGCGTCACGAGCAATTGCCTTAATCTCAATAATACCATCATAAATCTCAGGCACTTCTTGAGCGAACAAGCGTTCCATAAATTGCGGATGAGTACGTGAAAGCAACACTTGCGGGCCTTTCGCTTCTTTGTCCACAGCAACAACATAAGCGCGGATTCTGTCACCATTGCGATATGACTCACGTGGAATCACATCATTGCGACGAATCACAGCTTCAACACCGTTTACGTCAATAATAATATTTCCATATTCAATAGATTTCACAACACCGTTGATGATTGTGCCTTCCTTGCCTTGGAACTGCTCATACTGCTTTTCACGCTCAGCGTCTTTCACTTTCTGAGTAATAACTTGCTTTGCAGTTTGCGCAGCCACACGACCAACATCCATTGGCGGCAATTCTTCAATAAGAGTTTGTCCAAGCATAATTTCTGGATCAATACGCATTGCCATTTCAACAGTGATCTGAGTGATTTTCCCAGTTTCTTCCTGCTCTTCCATGTTCACTTCTTCAACAACTTCACGCTGGCGAGTAACTTCTGTTAGGCCAGATTTTTTGTCGATAGTAACAATGATATTTTGCTCGTAGCCATATTTCTTGCGGGCAGCAACCTGAATTGCTTGCTCAATTGCTTCAACCACAGATTCGCGGTCAATCCCCTTCTCGCGCGCCACGGCTTCCGCCACTTGGATGATTTCTGTATTACCCGTAATTCTTGATGCTAATGCCATAATTAGTTCCTAGTCGTTTGTTATTTGTTGTTTGTTACTTTCCCGCCTTAATTGCTGCTTTAATCAAATCATCTGTTAGCAACAACTTCGCTTCGTTAATTTCGTTCATTTTGAACATCATATCGCCAAATTCTTTCGTTTTCAGCTCAAATTTCTCGCCTTCAATCTTTCCGATCTTGCCTTTGAACTTCTTGCGTCCGTCTTTTTGCAATTTCGTCTCTAGCTTCGCATCCAGTCCCGCAAAGCGTTCAAAATCCGTCAATTTCGTTAGTGGTCTATCCATCCCTGGGCTTGTAACCTCAAGATGGTATTTTTCTTCAATAATATCCTCAACATCCAAAATCGCAGAAATTTCGTAGCTAATCTTCCCGCAAATCGCAACATCCGTTCTTCCGCCATCAACAGGCTCAACCATAATCTGCAAGGTTTTGCCAGCGTCAGCGCCAATCCATTTCATACGCACAATCGCATACTCAAAATCGGTCACCACAGGCTCAACAACAGCCAAAATTCCATCAAATGCGTCCATAATCTTTAATGACGCTCCCTAGCCGCTAAGGCTAACGGCCTCAATGGCCTGCCTTCGCTTCGCTCGGAAACGCCTAAATCTCCCTTACATACCTCGAGCGCCCCACTCAACCCATTGAGGACCAAGGCTTAGTGCCGATTGAACGACAATCTGCCATGCGGCGCTTGAGCTAATTAATAAATTCCAGATGCAAAAAAAGCCGCCTTGCGGCAGCTTCTTTTTAATCTCTTGGTTAATTATATAACAATTCAACCACCAAAATGCAAGCTTTTATTTAGTAAGCCTCACCGAGCTAGTCTTTGTAGCAATAATATCAAAGATTGTCTCATAAGTAGCCTGCAACTCATCTGGCTGGATATTATCAAAAATATACTCATCCGGATCCAAACCAATCTCTCTATAGCATGCATTATGATATCCCTGCCTATTAGTACCCAGCAAAATCATATACATCTCAATTCCCCTATTATTAACCGCATAGCATACTGGTTTGTATACATCACTGCCATACTTAGGAAAATCTTCTATGGTAGTTGTGAAGCCGTTAAGTCCATTGCCATCATTATCTTCCCCATCAGTTAAATGGATGATAAACTTGCGGTCAATTCGCTCACTTGGCAAAGAGCTTCTATCATATCCTGCCCCAGCAACTTCTTCATTAACAGAATCATCATT
>JALZVI010000080.1 GCA_023301015.1 Rickettsiales bacterium
TTTCTTTTTTTTCATAATATAAAATATATTTAATTAACAATTTATCTAAAATATTGTGATTTTAAAAATATTATTGTTTTCAACACAAAATAAATGTCTTAAAAAGAATATTATAAAAATAATTAAATTTGCGTTAGATTCTTGAATATGATCAAGTATCTAATACATTATTGAAATCCTTGTGAACTAATTGTACCCTCTTTCAATTACTAATAAACAACAAGCACGCTATGATCAAGACCCCTTTAAATATCCAAAAAGTTGCTAACTCTAAAGTAGATCAACTTGATTTTGATAATATCCCATTCGAGAAAGTCTTCACTGATCATATGTATGTCGCAGATTATAAAGACGGCAAGTGGGGAGATTTCAGAATAGAACCATTCACACACATACCCGTACACCCAAGATCCAATCGGGCGACCAGCTATTTATCGATGAGGTTACTACTCTCGACCCCACTGGTGGGCCATGGGGTCGTGGCTTTATGCGCTGCGAAACCACCATAGCCGACGACGCTTGGTTCTTTAATGGACACTTTAAAAACGACCCTTGCATGCCCGGCAACTTCATGGTCGAAGCCTGCATAGAGGCGTTGTCTTTCTACCTTGCTGCCATGGGATTTACAACAAAACTTGATGGATGGCGTTTCCAGCCGTTACCTGACCAACCATTCGAACTCAAGTGCCGAGGTGAAATCAACCCTCAAACAGAACAGGTGGTCTACGAGATAAATGTTGAAGAGCTCTGGGATGGTCCACACCCCACAGTGATTGCCGACGTGGTCGGATTTGTCGACGGTCACGCAGCCTTCCATGCCCATCGCATTGGTGTAGAACTCACTCCAAGCTGGCCACTGACCTCGCGCGCTGATTTATACGAAGGGGTAGTTGAGCCGGTGGCAGTAGCAACCGATAGCGAGGGATTTGCCTTCGACTGGAAGGCTATGATTTCCTGTGCTTGGGGACGACCATCCGAGGCGTTCGGCTCAATGTACTCAGTGTTTGATGGCACCAGACGATCACCACGACTGCCCGGACCACCTTACCACTTCATCAGCAGAGTTACCAAAATCGATGGTGAGCTTAATGTCTGCAAGGCAGGCATGAAGATCATTTGCGAATACGACATCCCTGACGATGCCTGGTACTTTGACAACAATGGGGCCGCGACCATGCCCTTCGCTGTGCTGCTTGAAGCTGCGCTACAGCCGTGCGGCTGGGTAGCCTCAGCTGTTGGATCCGCAACAGCTATTGAAGACGATATGTTGTTCCGGAATCTTGATGGCACTGGCACGCTCACCTCCGAGCTTACACGCACAGCAGGTACTCTGAGAACTCATGTAGAACTCGCTAGTGTTTCCCGGGCTGGCGGCATGGTCATTGAAAGTTTCGAGGTTGAATGCTTTCTCGGTGAGCGTTCGGTGTACACGATGAAAACAGTGTTTGGATTCTTCCCACCAGAGGCTTTTGAGCATCAAGTAGGCATGGCCATTACCGACGATCACCGAATGCCGTTGGAGCTTGCCGGACCACCGATGATAGATCTCACCCGTCGTCCAGATAAATATTTTGGTGAATCAGCGCGGCTAGCTAAACCCATGCTGTTGATGATCGATCGGGCAACACATATAGCCAAGGCGGGCTGTGCCGGGCTCGGAGTGCTCCGCGGTGAGAAAGATGTTGATGTCTCTGAATGGTTTTTTAAGGCTCACTTTTTTCAAGATCCAGTGCAGCCCGGTTCACTTGGTGTTGAAGCACTACTGCAGTTGCTACAGTTTTTCATGCTCGATACCAACATGCATGAAGGCCTCGACACCCCACACTTTGAACCGCTCATGATCGACGCTCCACTGACATGGTCCTACCGTGGACAGGTGACGCCAAAGAACACACTCATTACCAGTGTTATGGAGATCACCGAGATCAGTGAAGACGAACTCGGACCCTTTGTCGTAGGCGCAGGTTCGTTATGGTGCGATGGAATACGGATATACGAAGTTAAGAACATGGGTATGCGTCTTGTCGTAGACACTCACTCACACGGCACCGAGCTGGATCGCGCAACAACCCAGACTGCGATGCATCAATACTGGACAGAACATCGAGGCACGCCGGAGACATGGCTGGGAGATGATCTCATCGACGGCATGTTTGAGCGTTATGTTGGTCGAGTTATGACCGAATGCTCCAACACGCTGGCGAATATAAGCGGACGACCCGTCATCTATCTTGCGAACCATCAAGTGCAGATCGAGTCTCTGCTGATATCGAATCTGCTGCCTGCATTGACAAAGGTCTCGATGACTACTGTCGCCAATGCCAAGCACGAACATCGCTGGATTGGCGAGATGGTTAGATTGCTTGACACCTACCCAAGCGCAAAACCCACCGTCGAACAGATCGCCTACTTCGATCAGAACGATCCCGCATCAATGTTTACGCTGATCGACAACCTTCGGCATAGACTGGCAACCGGTTCGCATTCATTCTTCGTTCACACCGACGGCACTAGGAGCCAGAGTAGCCGCCAAACAACCAAACGGTGCAGTTCGGTGTTTATTGATTTGGCACTGGAGTTGAATTTACCCATTGTCCCCGTTCGATTTATCGGTGGGTTGCCGGTCGACCC
>JALZVI010000081.1 GCA_023301015.1 Rickettsiales bacterium
CCATCGCTTCGATCTCTGCTACATTTAAAATCATTTACTGACCATAGACGAGATACTTAGATCTGCAAATTTTAAGCTCGTCTACGTAGCTCCTAGAAGATTTCTCTTACTCAAAAAGGGGTCAGTCCGTGAATTGTGAATATCGTTCTTCTCAAGAAGATACTCTACTTACTCAGATCTCCTAAAAACAACGTATCTCAATTACCCACATCGATTTTCCTAAGCCACTTCTGACCCTCCTTACTCTCTCTGCCCCACCTCTTAGCCTGACTCACAGAGCTCCGATGACCCATATGTAATGTCTCTGCTAGCCACTCAGTAGAAACCAACGTCTTACTAGAAACCAGTGCCGCTATCGCTCGCTTTTCTAACCCTGACTTACTCATTTTAGCCAGATCTTCCACAGCTATCCCCAAACTCTCCAATGCATCAGTCACCATCCTGCTAGCCTCCTGCTCTGAATGATCTGTCCGTATCGAGCCCCCATTACTCTCCCTCTTGTTCTTAGTTAATACACCCTCCGCTTTATCTAACATCTTCTGTTTAAAATCCCCATCCCCCATGCACCACCCACGCTCCAGCTCCCTATAGCTTTTTCCCGTCTCCGCCCCCTTTGCCTCAAGATACTTTAAATAAGATTCCCGGCCCACACTATTATCCTTAAAACTATACGTCCCCAGAACTCGCCCCACCTCCAGCCAAAATGGACGTTTACTCTTCCATCCTTTATAAGCTGGCAAGCTGCTCCAAGGATAATCTCTCAAACTCTCCCACTTCTTTCCTTTCCCAACCATCTTAGCCCTAGCTGGATTCATATGTATGTAGTCCGCTACCGTTTGAAAGTACCGCCCCTCCATCGGATCTCCATTCACTAATTGTGCTTTATACCGTCCCTGGAACAAATGCCCCCTTCGCTTCATCCATAAGTTCACCCGCTGTGTATAGGTTCCCTGCAGCCACTTCATTCCCGCCACTAGATTAGCCTCTGGAGTCTCTATCAACAAATGGTAATGATTGCTCATCAAAACATAAGCATGAACAACCCAGCCTGTTCTCTCACAAACCTCACTTAAGCATCTAAGAAAACTCTCATGCCCTTTCTCCCCAAAGAAGATCTCACCACCTGCATTACCACGGCTCATCACGTGGTAAAACGCCCCTGCATACTCAATCCTTATTTGCCGTGCCATTCAACAACCTATAAACAATTAAGTCATCCACGTCAATTCACAATTCACGGACTGACCCCTTTGCTCTTTTCGTCTTTTCGTGCCATTCGGGACAGGCCTTATTATATTACTTTACGTGTTTGTGATTTCTATTTTGTGGTATATTCATAAATAGATTTGTCTACGGAACTTAAAAGCTCTCTAAATTCTATAATAAGGTCTTTGTATACTTCTATCCCTTCGAAATCTGGAGACTTAGGTAATATTTTGGCATCAAATATTACATCTTTTTTAAGACCGTTTTTCTGCTCAATTTTACACTTATACTTAGATCCATTTAAAATACCTTTAGATGGTAAAATGATTTTCGAATATTTTTCAGTATGATTGTATATAGCTAAAAACTTTTTAAGCATTTCATCTAAATCTGCAATTTTAAAGCTAATCAGCTTTTCTCCATGATAGTTCTTCATGAAGTAGTAGCATTTATTTGTGATGTTTTTCTGAGGATCTTCAAAAGTAACTATTTTTATAGTATAATTGGACCATCTATTATCAAACATAAAAACATAAGAATCGATAACGCCTATACCTTCATACTTCAGGAAACAATTAATTTTCGAGAGTGATACGCAACCTCTAGTAGTATTTTTCAATATAGGTTCATTAGCTATCAAATTCAAACAACATAATATATTAAATACTATTAATGAGGATATAAATTTCATGTATTTATTCTGTGCCATCTTCTGTATTAGGATTTAATGGAACGTGTGGAGAACCAGCCCCAGTAGGACCGTCATATTGACCCGTATCAGTATAATTACCTTGATCGTCCACTGCTTTATTAAGCTTTTTGTTATACTCTATTGTTAGTGAACGAGCAGCTTCTTGCGTTTCAGCAATTGTATCATAACATTTATTAGGATTAGATCTGATTTCCTCTACTAACTCTTTGACCCTATTGTTCATAGCTCTCACGTTGCGCTGCTCATGGCCCAACACTCCAGACCATCCTAGCTTTTCCTTAGACGCTAATTTCTTATTGATATAAATAACCACATCAATAGTAATTTTGTCAGCTATAAGACAACAGGGAAAACCATTTTCGCCATCCTCGCTATCCTGACGAAAGGTTATGCTAACTAAATAAATAAGGTAGCCTGGTCCATCAATAGAGTCATCATATCTAACTAGACTTAGATCACCTGGTTTAGGATATTCATCTTCTGGGTCAACAGGTATTAATCCCAATCTATCCCAACTATTTACCCCATCATTCCCAACAAAGGCATACAAGTTAATCCCCCCATCTTCCTCAATCGGATCTCTGCTTGGCCATCTGCCTAACTCAGCACTATAATGCCTGTATTTGTAGAGATAGAAGCCACTCACCGCATCCAATCTCCGCGTATTCCACATGATCGTATTCTCGATCTGGGTTTCACTTTCTAAGTTCCCATTAGCATCATAGATACTCACTTCTCCAAATGCCGTATAACGATAATGCTCGAT
>JALZVI010000082.1 GCA_023301015.1 Rickettsiales bacterium
CCCCACCCCTCCGCCCTCGCTGCCACCTCTGCACAGTTCCGTCGGCGTGTCTGGTAACGGTCAAACCATCCTCATAAACAACCACTGTTGGACCGCGTCCACTGGAGGAACACCACACAAAGAAGAAATCAGATGAAAAATGGAACGCGATGAGCGATGATGAGAAGATTACATTTGTCGAAGAGCGCAGAGAAAAGAAGCGCGGAAAACGCAAAGAGCGTCGTGCAGAAAAAGGTGACGAGTAGATTATAATGACTGAAAAAACTGACGAGGAATTGATGGAGGAGATTGCGACGGGCAACGCGCAAGGCTTCTCCATCCTTGTCCAGCGACACACTCAATATTTCTACCGAGTGGCTTATCGCATTGTGCTTGAGCGCGAAACGGCGGAAGATATTGTGCAAAAAGCATTCCTCAAAATCTGGGAAAAACCCAAGCTATGGAAGGCAGGAAAAGCAAAATTCAAAACCTGGTTTTATCGCATTATTTGCAATTTGGCGATTGACGATAAGCGTCGCTTCAAGGCGGTGGAACTGGATTTTGACGTTGCAGATGACAGCGCGCCCAAGCATGACTCAAAAGAACAAGAACAGCTGCACTCAGCTCTCAAAGCCATTCCTGCACGGCAGCGGGCAGCGATTATGTTGGTATATTTTAAAGAGATGAAGCAAAAGGAAGCGGCGGATATTTTGGGCGTGGGGATTAAGGCGCTGGAGAGTTTGCTGAGCCGAGGCAAGAAAGAATTAGAAGGGAGAATGAAATGAAAGATGTTTATGAAAAACTTGAGATACCTGAGGCTAGCGCGGGGCTAGAGGCTGAAATCATCAGGCAAGCAGCAGCCAAACAACGCACATTCCACTGGCCAAGGCTAGCTGTAGTAGCGGCATGCGCCCTATTCAGCATCGCAATTTTGCAACCAACGGAAAGCACAAGCATATCTTACTTGGATGACGTTGACTTCTTCGATGAGCAATATGGATTTGCGGAGGAGATTAGCTAATAATCTCAACCAGCTTCCGCATTTCACTTTCCGTCCCAATCGAAATTCGCAAATAATCTGACAGGCCATAGCCGCCCATTTCTCGGACTATAATTCCGTTATCGGCTAGTTTCTGCCAAGTGGCGGCGGCGTCTTCAAACTTTGCCAACACAAAATTTCCTTGAGAATCAGGCACTTCGCAGCCCAGCTCACGTAGCTCATTCGTCAGCCATTCACGCCAGACATTGTTATGCACAACAGAATCTCCCAAAAACTCAGCATCTTCAAGCGCCGCAATTGCTCCCACCTGCCCTAAGCTAGTGAGGTTGAATGGAGGACGAATGCGGTTAAGCACGTCAATAACCTCTGGCGCGGCATAGCCCCAACCAACTCGCAAGGCGGGAATTCCATACATCTTCGAGAATGTACGGGTGATGATTGTGTTCGGCGCGGCGTCGGCAATTGCATAGCCCATATCATAATCTTCCGCACCAGCACATTCGGCATAAGCGTTGTCGATCACCAGCAGAATATCTTCGCGCAAACCATCACGCAGGCGGCGCAGTTCATCGCCATCAATATATGTTCCTGTCGGGTTATTCGGGTTTGCGACCATCACGATTTTTGTGCGCTCGGTTACGCCTGCCAAAATTGCATCCACATCCGTGGTTAAATTCTTCTCCGCCACAGCCACAGGAATTGCACCCGCAGACATTGCGGCAATTGGGTAAACTAAAAAGCCGTGCTGAGTGTGGATAACTTCATCGCCTTCACCACAAAATGCATAAGCGATAAGCTCCAAAATTTCATCAGACCCTGCACCGCAGATAATTTGCTCAGGGTTTAGGCCATTCACCTCGCCAAGCTTCGCACGCAGCTCAGTTGACGCCCCGTCGGGATAGCGGTTCAGCGCAGCGTGACTGGCAACAGCCTCAAGCACCTTGGCCGAGCAACCCAGCGGATTTTCGTTGGATGAAAGCTTCGCCACAACCTGCCCCTTAGCCCCAGATTTCCCCGGCACATACGGCTTGATGTTCATAATTTGTTGCTTAGTTTTAAGCATAGCTTCCCAGCACTCTGATATCTTTATACTCCAACTGAGATTCGTCAGTGAAATATCCTTCCAGCTCATAGAGGAAGCAGCCGTTCATTGTGGCGATATGCGGAAGCGCGGCAATTTCGTGCTTGCTCACTATCAGCGTTTTGTCGCCGCCGCATTCTTCTGGCTTGATTTTGGCCATGGCGAACATTTCGTCATGTAGCTTGGCAAACACGCGAATATCCTTCAAATTCAGAGTCCACCAGTTGTCATGCGCATTGAGCACGCCAACCGTGTGGCCGTTAATTTGGTCAAGGCAATCTGGGATGGTGTCGCATATCAAATACTCCGCGAACGTCCCGAAATATTCTGATATGAAGTTATGCATCTTAAAGCTCTTGCTCCGCGGCATCACTACGCTCAAACCACCTTCCATCGTGAGTGAGGCGGCAATAATGCTGCGCCAAATACTGAAAATCGCACCTTTAGGAACTTCCCCTGCTCCGCGCTTAAGAATTTCGCGCATCATCTTCGCCTCACGGCCAGAGCGGATGAAGCTGCCTTCAATCTTGTTGGCATTCTTAATGCCCCCAACTTCCAGCACATGCCCAGCACGCTTTGCAAGCAGCTCAAGCAACTCTACATCAATCGCATCAATTTCCTCACGTAAACCCGCCAGCTGTTTTTCTAATAAATCTGTCATGAGGATATTTGTTGCATATATTTGCGATGTTGTATAGAAGGTAAATAATTAACAATCTTACACACATGATACATTTAGCTACAGCAAAAAACATCCCCTGCGATAAGTTCGTTAGATGGGCACGCGAGAAATGTGACTTTAATTTCTCTCATGCATCGCACCTTATAGGCGCAGTAGATAATAATTATAAGAGCAAAGAAGCTAGTAATCGCTTTTCCATAACAGAAATTGTTCAACTCGCCGAAGGCTTTGGCCTGAACTCCGAATCAAAACTATTATTTATCGACAAGTATATCGATACTCTAGAAATTCACAAATCTCGAGACCGCAAAGATTTCTTTACAAAAGCACTCAAGTTTTCAGGAATGACGCAGAAAGATGCTAGGGAATTGCTTGGTATGGAAATGCAAAAATTCAACAGTTTTGTTTTTGGCGGCAAAGGAGATAGATTCAGCAAAGAAGAAGTTGGCAAGCTGATAACGACAATTTTCCCAAAGGAACTCATGCATCTACCAAGCATAGAAGCGCTTGCCCAGAAGGCTCTGAATTTAATTCAAAGCAATGAAACAGCAGTAACACCCTCACATCGCAATAGATAATTAGCAGCAAATCATTGCCCTACCCAATATTTTATGGCAATATCGGCCTATGGAACACAACAAAACAACCATCACGCAAAGCCTCAAGCTCTCATCTGGGCAGGAGATTTCTGATTTTGAAATTGCCTATCAGGAATGGGGCACGCTCAATGAGGCACGCGACAATGTGATTGTGGTTTTCCACGCGCTCACGGGCGATCAATATGTTGCGGGTGAACACCCAATCACCGGCAAGCGCGGCTGGTGGGACGACATCTTGGGTGACGGAAAAATCCTCGACACAAGCAAATATTATGTCGTCTGCGCGAATGTGATCGGCGGATGCGCAGGCAGCCACGGCCCAACTTCCATCAACCCCAAAACTGGACAGCAATTTGCAGTCGACTTCCCAATCATCACCATGAGCGACATTGTCAACGCGCAGGCGCTGTTTTTGGACGCGCTTGGGATTGATAAAATTTATGCAGCAATTGGCGGCTCAATGGGCGGAATGCAGGTGCTGGAATTCTGCGCCAAATTCCCTGATCGCTGCGAATTGGCGGTTGCCATTGCCACCACCTCACGCCACAGCGCGCAAAACATCGCCTTCCACGAAATTGGCCGCCAAGCAATTATGGCCGACCCAGACTGGCGCGGCGGGAAATATGCCGCGGAAGACATCAAACCCCGCAAAGGCTTGTCCGTCGCCCGTATGACAGCGCATGTGACCTATATGAGCGAGGAATCGCTGCAAGACAAATTCGGCCGCCGCTTGCAAGACAAAGACGCAATCACCTACGGCTTTGACGCCGACTTCCAAGTGGAGAGCTATCTCCGCCATCAGGGCATTGCATTCGTTGACCGCTTCGACGCGAACTCATATCTCTACCTCACCCGCGCGATGGATTATTTTGATATGGAAGAGGAATATGGCAAGCATTTGAGCGAGGTCTTCCGCGGAAACACCGCCAAATTCCTGATAATGTCATTCACCTCCGACTGGTGCTATCCAACAGAAGAAAGCAAATATGTCGCCCGCGCCCTGAATGGAGCTGGAGTGGATGTGAGCTTTTTGGAGATAGAGACCCACAAAGGACATGACGCGTTCTTGCTGGACGAGCCGGAATTTAAGCAGGCGTTGGCGGGGTTTGTTGGAGGTGATGATGGTGAGTAAGAGCGAAATTGACACACGAATTATGGAACTGACAGACACTGCAAGAGAATATGCCTTAGAGTCTAAATACGAGGCAGATGTTGCGAGATTAAACGAGCTTGCTGGTGATGACACCACATTGAAAGACCTGCACATAGGTGACATTCCAAACAACGCCATACAGCGTCTTTTTGCGTATTCACCCACATACATACGAACAGGTAGATGGCCGCTTGAAGCAACAAAATCTGATGATGGTGGACACGAAATAGATACCCTTCGTTACAAAACAACAGAAGACATCATAAACAGGTTATTAGAAAAGCTCCGCAAAGAATTCCCTGAGCAAGACAGGCCATCAAACCGTGGCGGAAGATAGCTGCGTGACAAACTGCTGGTTTTTTGATACAAAACAAAAATGAACCTACGTCCCGACATAAACGTGATTACTGAGATGCTGCCGCAAGGCGCTTCAGTGCTTGATATCGGCTGTGGCGAAGGCGCGCTTTTGAAGGTGTTGAAGGACAAGGGAATTGCCGCACGTGGGATTGAGCTGGACAAAGAGAAGGTTTCCATATGCCTAAAAAACGGTCTGTCGGTGATGCAAGGTAACGCCGACATTGACCTTGAGCACTACCCCGATGGCGGTTTTGACTTTGCGGTTCTCACCCAAGTTTTGCAGGTAACTCAGCACCCTGAGAAAATCCTAAACGAGGTTCTTCGCATTGCGGACAAAGCGATCGTGAGCATCCCAAATTTTGGCTATTGGCAAAACCGCACGCAGCTGCTGTTTAACGGCAGAATGCCAGTGACGAAAAAACTGAGCTATGAGTGGTATGAAACGCCGAACATCCATTTTTGCACAATCCGCGACTTCATGGTTTTATGCGAAGGCTTGGGAGTTAAAATTGAGAAAAAACTTGCCATCCGCCCTTCTGGTAAGGTAATTTCTTTCAATAAATCAGCCGTAATGGCGAACCTAACCGCCGAACTCGGCATATTCTTAATTGGGAAATAAATCATGAAATTCATCCTAGCCGCAACCCTACTCCTCCTCTCACTCGCCTCCCCTGCACAAGCTTCTTGCAACATCAAAGGCGTGCGTGACGCTGTGGATGGGAATGTATATTACACGGCGGAGCATCGTTTGCACAAATATGTAAAGGCCTTGGACAGAAAATTTTGCTCGGCAGATGACGCTGAAGCCGCAGGATTTCGACCAGCCCTGAAGAGCTTTTCTAACAGCACAATCCGTTTACTGAGCTGCGTTAAGAATGCAGACAGAAAGTGCGAAAACTATGTTGTTGGGCAATATCGCTCGCTAGCAATTTATGACCGCGTTTGCCCGAAAAAAGCTTCGCGCGCTGATATTCTGGACGCGTTTGTGAGCAAGGTGGAAGCTGACAAAACCCTACATGATGCCGCGAAGTTCAACGGCACAACAGCCGCGCTTATGGCAAAATTCTCTTGCAGATAATGGCGAGCAAAATTGAAATATCTGAAGCCACCGAGGCTGACTATGACGCAATTTGGGAGATATTCCAACCCATCCTCGCGACTGGCAGAACCTATGTTTACAGCCCCGAAACCAGCAAAGAAGAGGCAAAATCTATCTGGTTTGGCGCAAGCTGGAACACATATATCGCCAAGGTTGAAGGCGATCCTGTCGGCGCTTATGTCATCCGCCCTGCCCACCGCGACCTCGGCTCACACATCGCCAACGCGGCCTATATTGTGGCGAATAAATTCCGCGGCAATGGCTATGGCGAAATGCTGGGAAGGCATTCCATCAAAGAAGCCGCAAAACACGGATATAGCGCGATGCAATTTAATTATGTGGTTTCTACGAACGTAACCGCAATTAAGCTTTGGACAAAACTAGGCTTCAAAATTGTCGGTACAATCCCCAAAGCCTACGCCCACCCAGGAAGCGACGATCAAACAAACGTGCACATCATGCACAGATTTTTGGGTTGCTAATTTCCTCCCCGCTGCGCCTTCGGCTTGCAGACTGAGAACGCTCAGGGCTGAGTTTATAATTGCTTCCCCGCCGCAGCTTCGCCTTGCAGACTGAAACGCGCTCAGGGCTGCTGGTTCGGAATACATCAATGTTTATGAGACAAACTCCACTCCCACAAGGGCAGCAGGCCTTGCCAGCCCTGAGCGTGCAAAGCACTTCCTCAGTCTGCAAGCCAGTAGGCGAGCGGGGAGGAAATTAAATACAACAGCCTTGAGCATGTTTCAGTCTGCAAGCACGGAGTGCGCCAGCGGGGGAACAATCAAAAACTGCGCGTTTCAGTCTGCAAGCACGCAGTGCGCAGCGGGGAAACAATCAAAAACTACTACGCCTCTTGGCGTAGCGGGCTGCGGCGATCGCACGGGCTGCCTTCGATTCCTACGCAAGGGCTTTTCACCTCTGGAGTTTTTGAAGTACAGGCTGAAACACCGAGAATTAGAGTTATTGCAAAAAGCTTTAGGTAATTTTTCATATTGGCATTATTAACAATATCACATGCAAAATCAAATGAATATTTCACAAGCCCTAAAATTCGCCGTCGCAAGCTTTGAAGAGGCGCAAATTCCTAGCTCTCATCTCGATGCACGGGTGCTGCTGGAAGCCGCGACGGGCAAAACGCGGGCGCAGATAATTGCGTATGACGACTATGTCTTGAGCGCGGATGAGCAGCAGTATTTTGAAAATCTTACAGCGATGCGTTCCAAGCGCGTGCCAGTTTCTCAAGTTTTGGGCAGCAAGGAATTTTATGGGCGCGATTTTGTAGTGGATGGCAATGTCCTCACCCCTCGCCCAGAAACAGAGCTGATGATTGATGCGAGCAAGGAGCTATACGCCGCAGATTCCAAACTCAAAATCCTTGACCTAGGACTTGGCTCTGGTTGCATTTTGCTGACGCTGTTGCTGGAATTTCCAAACGCCTCAGGAATTGGCGCGGATATTTCAAAGAAAGCGATTGCAATTGCGGAGAAAAACAAATATATTCTAGGTGTTGAAGGCGCAGATCTGATTTGCTCTGACTGGCTGGAGATGTTAGAAAATGGGATTAATTTTGATCTAATAGTTTCAAACCCCCCATATATCTCAATATCAGACAAGAAAAGTTTGGCTCCAGAGCTGGGTTTTGAACCTGAAACTGCACTATATGCAGGAATTGATGGTCTTGATTGTTATAGAGAGCTGGCAGCTTCGCTCAACAAAGTGAATTTTGAGCATCTTGTTTTGGAAATTGGAATGAACCAAGAAACCGAGATTATTGAAATTTTTGAGAAACAAAAACTACAGTTTCTAAAATATCATAAAGACCTAAATGGAATAATTAGAACGCTGGTTTTCAGCAATAACAAATAAGAGAAATCATCTATGAACAGCTACAATAATAACAATCGCCGCAACAATAATAACAATAACAACCAGCGCCGCAATAATCGCGGTGGAAATAAGAACAGAACTGCAGTGCGTAGATATGATGATGAAAATGTAAGCCCGCAGCAAAAGCGCCATTTTGTGAATAAACGCGACACACACATGACACGCGGCAAAGACATGCGCGCAAATGGTGATCGTGTTCAGGCCGAGAACGAATTTCAACATGCTGAGCATTATACTCGCATGATTAATATTGC
>JALZVI010000083.1 GCA_023301015.1 Rickettsiales bacterium
TATCGCGAATTCGCGATATTCTGAGAGCTGTGGTTTTCTAAGTTCTCGCATTTATTCGTCACGACCAAATCTCCATCACGAATCAGACTTTCATCCACTTCATCACCCTCAAACATCACAATACGAAAGTCGGAATTTTCAGCACGTTCCAATGCGCGGCGGATTCCTTCAGATTCTATTGCATCTGCGGCTTCGCGGATTCCTGCTGTGTCGGAGAAAATAACTGGCAATCCAGCAATCTCCATTTGTACCTCAACCACATCACGCGTAGTGCCTGCAATGTCGGAAACAATTGCCGCCTCTCGCTGGGCTAGGAAGTTGAGCAGGGATGATTTGCCCACGTTTGGTGCACCGAGGATGACGACAGAAAGCCCCTCGCGAATTTTCTCGCCAACATTTCCATCGTCCAAATGATTGATAATGGATGATTTTAGATTGATAATTTTGGCGGCAATAATATCCAGCAATTCTTGCGGCAAGTCTTCATCTGGGAAATCTATATATGCTTCAACTCGGGCGAGAAGGCTGACTAAATCGGCGCGCCAGCCGTCATAAATTTCGCCGAGCTTTCCTTGCATCTGGCGGATGGCTTGTTTGTGCTGGGCGCTGGTTTCTGCCTCGATCAAGTCGGCTAAGCCCTCTGCTTCCACCAAGTCCATTTTGTCGTTGAGAAATGCGCGGCGCGAAAATTCACCCGGTTCGGCCATGCGAAAGCCTTCCATTTTCCCCAAAATCTCAAACAGTTGGGAGATCACGGCGCGACTGCCGTGGGTGTGTAGTTCCACCACGTCTTCACCTGTAAAGCTTGCTGGTGCGGAGAAATATAGAGCCAACGCTTCGTCGATAATCTGTCCCTCATGCCGTAACTTGGCGAAGGTGGCGATACGGGGTTTTGGCTTTGCAACTCCAAGCTCTGCCAAAATATTTGCAGCTTTTTCGCCAGAAATGCGCATCACTGCCACTCCAGATTTGCCGAATAATGTTGATAATCCAAATATTGTTTCCATTTCGCCTGCAATTAACGTAAAATAATATGATATGCAGGAAGATAACCAAAACCGTGAAGAAACACAAGCGAGCGCGCTAGATTCGTCATTATCGTGGATTGACCATACAAAAAATGCACTGGTTGGTTCGTGGAAGAAGCTCACAAATTTGGAGCAAACAAATTTTCAGCTCGGCCTGATGTATATGAATCAGGGCGCATATCGCGATGCTGCAATACGCTTTCGGATTGTGCTGTGGATGAACGCAAAAAACAAGGTCGCCAATTATATGCTGGGCAAGGCCTATGTTTATGACAATAAGCATGCCAAAGCCATCGAACCTCTGAGAAAGTCTTTGGCTGATGATATGGAGATGGAAGAGGCGAAGTTTTTCTTGGCAATTTGTGGAGCTGGTAACGTGCCTGAGCGCGTGCCGCCATCTCTGATGATTGAGAATTTGGATGTTATTTCCACAATTTATGAAGAGCAGATTGCCAATGGAGTGAATCGCGCAGCCTATTCGATTGGAACAAAGATGCTAAATGACGAGCTGGAAAACCAGCAAGGTTTTGATATCTTAGATTTGGATATGCGCACTGGAAAGTCGGGTGATTTTGTGCTGCCAATGGCGAATAACATTGTCGGTGTCGAGCCTGCAATGCGCATGATTTCTCAAGCACGCAACAGGCGGATTGACGATAAGCTGGTGTATAATGAGCTGATTACGAAAATTGCACAGGATATGTTGAAGAATGATAAGCGCCAATTTGACATTGTGCAGGCCTATTTCTCAAGCCTAATGATTGGTGGTTTACAAGAGTTATTTGAGATGGTGGGGCAACGCTTAGGCGGGAAGAAATTGTTTTTGATAAGTGTTGAAGCCTGCGAAGGCGAAGGCTTTGTATTCAATAAAACCAGCATGTCTTTCCAGCATTCAGCGGCGTATATTGCAAAAGTGGCGGAAAAGACGGGCTATGAAATTGTGGCGCAGCAAATGGTGAACGAGAAAAATCCAAATACGGATTTGGTTGTGCTATTGAAAAAGAAGAACTAACTCATATCTAAGGAATCATGGAACATTCAGACCCAAATATGTGGTATGGCACAACAATTTTGTGTGTACGCAAAGATAATAAAGTTTGCCTCGCTGGCGATGGGCAAGTGAGCCTTGGCCATACTGTGGTGAAAGGTAATGCGAGAAAAGTGCGCCGAATTGGTGCCGAGAAAAATATTATCGCAGGGTTCGCAGGTGCTACGGCAGACGCATTCACCTTGTTCGAGCGCTTGGAAGCAAAGTTGGAGAAATATCCCAACCAGCTGATGCGCGCATGTGTTGAGCTGGCCAAAGATTGGCGGATGGATAAATATCTGCGCCGCTTGGAAGCGATGATGATTGTGGCGGATAAGGAAGTGACGCTAACGCTTACAGGAAATGGGGATGTGCTTGAACCAGAACACGGCGTGGTCGGAATTGGCAGCGGCGGGAACTATGCCTTGGCTGCGGCTTTGGCCTTGGTAGACGGCAAAATGAAGTCCCGCGAAGTGGCAGAGAAAGCCATGAAAATTGCTGGCGACATTTGCATTTACACGAATAATAATTTGACGATTGAGGAAATTGAATAGTGACAAACATGACACCGAAAGAGATTGTAGCTGAGCTGGACAAGTGGATTATTGGGCAGAATGATGCGAAGAAGGCAGTGGCAATTGCGCTACGAAATCGCTGGCGCAGGCAGCAGGTTGAGGACGATTTGCGTGATGAAATTGTGCCGAAAAATATTCTCATGATCGGACCGACAGGTGTTGGGAAAACTGAAATTGCCCGCCGCTTGGCGAAGCTCGCGGACGCACCATTCATTAAGGTTGAGGCGACGAAATTCACTGAGGTAGGCTATGTCGGCCGCGATGTTGAATCAATTATCCGTGATTTGATCGAAATTTCAATTGCACAAGTGCGCGAGCGTTTGCGTAAAGAGCAAGAAGACAAAGCGGTTGATGCGGCGAAGGAGCGTATAATTTCAGCGCTTGTGGGTGACACGGCGAGTGAGGAAACCAAGGCTAAATTCCGCAAAAAACTGGAAGATGGTGATCTGGAAGACAAAGAAATTGAGATCCATGTGCAGGAATCAGCAGCGTCGAATATGCCTGCATTTGATATTCCAGGAATGCCAGGTGGCCAGATGGGTGTTATGAATTTGGGCGATCTTTTGGGCGACCTTGGTGGCAAGAAAACCAAGGCAAAGCGCATGACAGTTGAGGAGGCAAAAAAAGTTGTTTTGGCCGAAGAATCTGACAAGCTGACTGACCAAGATGAGTTGACGAAAGAGGCGATTTCAGTGACGGAAAATCATGGAATTGTGTTCATTGATGAGATTGATAAAATTGCTCGCCCCGACCAGCGCAGCGATGTTTCTCGCGAAGGTGTGCAACGTGATTTGTTGCCGCTGATTGAAGGAACAATTGTGCCGACAAAGCATGGGAATGTGAAAACTGACCACATTCTCTTCATCGCATCGGGAGCTTTCCACCTTGCGAAGCCGTCCGATTTGCTGCCAGAATTGCAAGGGCGTT
Organism: Rickettsiales bacterium; assembly: GCA_023301015.1. The sequence continues at coordinate 3,558 of JALZVI010000083.1, forward strand.
TGCCAATTCGCGTTGAGCTTCGTGCGCTTGAGCAGGCTGACATGGTGCGGATTTTGACAGAGAAAAAAGCCAGCCTTATTAAGCAGTATGAAGCGCTGATGAATACGGAAAGTTTGGGCGTTGAGTTCACTGATGAGGCGATTGAGGAGTTGGCGAAGATTGCTACTCAGGTGAATCATAGCGTTGAGAATATCGGTGCGCGCAGGCTGCATACGATTATGGAAAAGCTGATGGAAGGATTGAGTTTTGATGCGCCTGAAATGAAGGGCGACAAGGTGAAGATTGACCTGAAATATGTGCAGAGCAATTTGGAAGAAATTGTACAGGATAATGATTTGAGTAGATTTATTCTTTAGGCCAAGAGGCGCACTTTATTGCCATAGCTGCGTTCCAACTTTCCTGCAATTTCTAGCTCTAGCAGAACTTCATTCACCAGTTTTATTGGTGCATTGGTTTGCTGCGAAATTTCGTCAATATTCACAGGCGCGACGCTGAGTTTGGCAATGACTTCTTCGCGCAAAATCTCATTTTCATTGTCGGAGTTGTCGAGGAATATTTCTTCTTCAAAGTCATCGCTGAACTCAAACAATTTTGGCTGAATTTCTGCGGTTAGATTCTCTATTATGTCCTTGCCAGACTCCACCAAAACGGCGCCGTTCTTGAGCAAATAATTAGTGCCTGAGCAACGTGGATCAAGCGGGCTTCCTGGGACGGCGAAAATTTCTCGGCCTTCTCGTGCAGCGAAGTCAGCGGTGATGAGCGAGCCTGAGCGTTTGGCGGCTTCAACTACCAGTACGCCCGATGAAAGGCCTGCGATGATGCGATTGCGCGCAGGAAAATGGCGGCTTTGGGGGCTGGTTCCTGCTGGGTTTTCAGTGAGCACCAAGCCTTTCTCGCAAATCTCATCAAACAACTTGGCGTTTTCGGGCGGATAGACGCTGTCTAGGCCGTTTGCCACCACGGCAATTGTTCCGTTTTCTAGGGCGGCTGTGTGCGCATGCGTGTCAATTCCGCGTGCCAAGCCAGAGGTGACAACAAGCCCTGCTTCGCCGATTTCTGCCGCTATTTTTCTTGTCATCGAACAGCCGTTGGCGGATGCGTTGCGTGTGCCGACAATGCCAATTTGCTTGCGGTTGATGAGTTCTAAATTGCCTTTGTAAAATAAGATAGGTGGTGCGTCATAAATTTGTGTCAAATGCTCGGGATAATTCCTATCTTCAAAACTGAGGGTTTTTATGCCCAGTTTTTCCGTGGCCTTCAGCTCATTTTCCGCAGTCTTAAGAGGGCAGATTTTCACCGCTTTTTTTCCGCCTTTTGCCGCGATTTCAGGCAATGCATCAAGCGCATTTTGTGGGTTGCCGAATTTGCGTACCAGCATATAAAATGTGCGCGGCCCAATATTTTCGGAGCGGATCAGGCGGAGCGTGGCGATGATGTTTTGGTCTATCATATGCAACTTATACACCAATATATTGTGACGATCAAGTTTGTTTTTTCGCGGCGCTAATAATCTGTTCAGCGTTCAATCCCGCTGCGTCATACATTTTCTCAGCCGCTGCTTGGTCTTGAAATTTGTCTGGTAAATGTAGCGGAGTGAATGTTGTTTTTTGTAACAAATTTTCGCGCGCCAAGAACTCTGCTACATGACTTGAGAAGCCGCCGATTGAGCCTTCTTCGAGGGTGATTATTTGTGAGTTTTCATTTGCGAGCTGCGTGATTAATGCTTCGTCGAGAGGCTTGCAAAAACGTGCATCGGCAACTGTGGCATCAAGTTTTTCAGCGGCTTTTAGTGCTTCTTCCAGCCTAGTGCCGAAGCTTAGGATGGCGATTCCACTTTTGCCTTCGCGGATAATTCTGCCTTTGCCGAGTTCAATTTCACCGCCATCTGCAAGCTCTGCCGATTCGCCGCGTGGGTAGCGGAGTGCGATGGGAGAACTGTTATGCGCGGTTGCAAATTTGGTCATTTTGCGCAATTCATTCGCATCACTTGGGGCCATGACAACGAAGTTTGGGAGGGTGGCTAAGTAGGTGATGTCGAACGCGCCTGCATGGGTTGAGCCATCGGCTCCGACAAGTCCTGCGCGGTCTATGGCGAAGCGGACGGGTAGGTTTTGGATGGCGACATCATGGACAATTTGGTCATACCCGCGCTGTAAGAATGTGGAGTAGATCGCGCAGAATGGTTTGAATCCTTCTGTGGCCAAACCAGCGGCGAAGGTGACTGCGTGTTGCTCGGCAATCCCGACGTCGAATGTGCGGGTTGGAAATTTTTTGGCGAAGAGATCTAGCCCAGTTCCGTCTGGCATTGCAGCGGTGATGGCGACGATTTTCTCGTCTTCTTCAGCCTCAGAAATTAGCACATCAGCAAACACTTTTGTGTAGCTCGGCGCACCTGCTGCCCCCTTTTTTTGCTCGCCAGATTCAACATCAAATTTTGCAACTCCATGATATCTATCATCCGATTTTTCAGCAGGCGCATAGCCTTTGCCTTTTTGGGTTATTGCGTGGATTAGATATGGCCTATCTTCGCCCTCATCGCGTAAGTTTTTTAGCAATGGGATCAGTTGGTCAAGATCGTGTCCGTCGATAGGGCCTACATAATAAAAGCCGAGCTTTTCAAAAATTGTTTCTGCGCCACCCATTTCTTTAGCGAAGTTTTCGGCAGATTTGGCGGCGTTCTGCAGCGGCTTTGGCAAAAAGTTTTTGGCTAAGTTGCGCACGGATTGATATGGTTTTGAGACGATGAGTTTGCTCAAATATTTGCTCATTGCACCAACTGGTGGGGCGATTGACATCTCGTTATCGTTGAGGATGACGATGAGTTTTTTGCCCAGAGCGCCTGCGTTATTCATGGCTTCATAGGCCATGCCTGCGGACATTGCGCCATCGCCAATTACGGCAATAACTTCGTTTTTCTCACCTGCTAAATCTCGTGCAACTGCCATGCCGAGGGCGGCGGAGATTGAGGTGGATGAATGTGCTGCGCCGAATGGGTCATATTCGCTTTCTGCGCGCTTGGTGAAGCCGGAAAGTCCGTCTTCTTGGCGCAGAGTATCGATGCGGTCTTTGCGGCCAGTGAGGATTTTATGCGGATATGCTTGGTGGCCAACGTCCCAGATCAATTTATCTTTGGGGGTGTTGAAGACGTGGTGCAGGGCAACTGTGAGCTCAACAACGCCTAATCCTGCGCCCAAATGCCCGCCAGTTTTTGAAACGGCTTCGATGGTTGCGCGGCGAACTTCGTCCGATAAAGTTTTTAGTTCTTCTATCGAGAATTCTTTGATATCATCGGGAATGTTTACTTTATCGAGAATGCTCATAATTTCTGCTTTGCTTGTTGCCAGCATTATAACGCCAGCAGGGGCGGATATACAAGAAAAAGCTGCGGATGAGCGTAGTTTATTTTTGGCGGTAGAGATGGTGCGTGAGCATTGTAAGAAAGTTGAGGCGGTGAGGAAAGAGCCGTATGCGCTGGTTGACGCGTTCAAGAAGCATTATGTGAATGCAGATTTTGATGGGAAAATGACTAGTGATCAGCGACTAGATTTGGCAAAATATTTCGCTGGTCGCAAGAATATTCCAGATTTTGGCTTTGTGATTCCCAACTATGAAAGCCTGATGCCGCGTAGAGATCGGGTGAGGTTTAATGTATTGATGGCAGATAAGGTTCAGCGTGATTTGGTGGGTGATGAATTGGCGCATGCATTTCATGGCAATTGCGAGGTGCAGAATTTGGATGAAATCTTAGCGTCTGAAGGCGATGAGATTGAGGCGAAAACGCTGATTGCATTTGGTACAAGCTCCACGCAGATGACATATTCGCTGGAGCGCGAAGAGGGCTATGAATGGGGTGTTGCTGATTTGCAAATTGAGGAGATGAAGAGCTTGCATGAGCAATATGGACGGGAATTTTCTACGGCGATTTCGCAGCTAGGCTTTGCGCCGTTAATTGAAAACTTGTGCAAAGCTTCTGATTTCAGTAAGTTGGGCTGCGAGGAATAGGAGAATATGAGAGATTTACAAGTTGATTTAGATGAGCGTAGCTACGACATTGTCATTGGTGACGGCGCGGTTGCGCGCCTGCCGAAGTTTTTGAAAGATGAGCTTGGGCAGCGCAAGACGTATATTATTACGGATGAGAATGTCGCGAAATTCCAGCTGGAATCGGTGGAGAAATTGCTGCGGGAAAATGATGTGGTGGTGGAATCAAAAATTTTGCCAGTGGGTGAAAGCACAAAGAGTTTTGCACACTTGCAAGAAGTGTGCGACTGGCTTTTAGCGCAGAAAATTGAGCGCAAAACAACCATCATTGCACTTGGTGGTGGTGTGATTGGGGACTTGGTTGGTTTTGCTGCAAGCATGCTTTTGCGGGGAATCAACTTCATCCAAATCCCAACAACTTTGTTGGCGCAAGTTGATTCATCTGTCGGTGGAAAGACGGCGATAAATTCTCCGCAGGGAAAGAACCTGATTGGCGCGTTTTATCAGCCGAAATTGGTGCTGATTGATACGTCAATTTTGAAAACTTTGCCGAAACGAGATTTCCTTTCTGGCTACGGAGAAGTAGTGAAATATGG
>JALZVI010000084.1 GCA_023301015.1 Rickettsiales bacterium
ACCTGATTTCTGAGTAAGTTCGCCTCTTTCCCGAACCAAACATTAGCCATTTGCTTACTCTCGTGACTCTGTTCGAAAAATTCTTGATCCAACACAGTTGCTCTCAAAGATTCTTTGTCAGAAATCAAGTCTTCCTTCAACACCTTGATCTTTGTCTTCAAAGCTGGGATTTGAGACTCACACTTTCTTACTGCCTCTTCCTGCTGAAGAAGCTTCTCGCCTATCCCGTTCAAAGTAGCCCGAAGCTTAGAGAGTCTAGTTGTGCCACCAGATAGATTACTAGAGAGCTGTGTATTTTCCGCATGCCATCTTCGAAAATTACTCGTTCGAAAGAGGCGAGAGAAGAATCCCGGGCGTGAAGATTCGTTGATTCGCAATCTACTTTCATAATCTCGAACCACATTTCCCTCTGAATTAAGCTGTTCTTCGACTTGAGATACGGAAACCAAAATCGCATCTCGCTCCTTAATTTCTTCAGGGTAGCGGATAAGTAACTGCTGAAGCTTTCTCTCAAATTCGGCAAGTGCGACAATCTTCTCATTTATTCTCTGAAGGAACTCTTGAGAGGCCTTTGATTTTTGAATTGCTTCATCAAAATTAGAACAAGCAACCTTCCAGCGAGAGAGCGCCTCTCCTCTACTATCCGGTGGATGTTCGCTGGTAACAATCTCGCGAAGCCTGTTGATTGGCGGCCCCTCTTCCTGGGGCTCAGAAACAATCTGTGGAATACCACTGGCATGGTTCAAATAAGTAGAAAGCCCACTTTCCTCGTTACGCCAAAAACTCTGAGAGAATTGAAACCGGTTAGAAGCATTCCCTAGAACAGCAGCAATCATCCCCCAAGTATCTCCCCCTAAGACTTGGTCCGAAATCGTCTGAAAATATCTCAGGTTAGGAGAATTCTCTGCGACGGCGTTTAATCCAGGCAGCTCCGCACTAACATTTTCAACCGCTTTATTGTTCGATGACGCAACAACCATCTCGAACCCTCTAAGTCGTGAATCGAGCGTATGAAGGGTAATCTTCGCGCCTTTTCGTTGAAGCGTCTGCTTCGTCGGTGAAAAAGCATCAGCAGGATTTCCAAACTCGCTCATCACTTGAGCCCTCTCAACGATACGCGCTGCGACAACGTCCCGAAGAAGCGTCGTCTTGCCAGTTCCCGGAGGTCCGTTCACGGCTAAGACGCCAGTCTCAAGCTTTGCTTTACTGCTCGCATTCACCGCAGCTTGCTGCAAGAGCACGAGCGAATGACGCCCCTTACTGGGCCAGCATCCAAGGGGAGTATTTGCCGGCTGAAGCAATCGACTAAGCTCACCTTCATCTTTTAGAAGATCAATCGACCGAGACGGACTAGTAATACCCAAGTAGTGGCACAGAGCATTCGGAAGCTTATTAGCTTTCTCCAACTTTTGAGCTAACGCCAAATCTTCTAGGAAGAAAGAGCTGAGAAGCCAAGGCTCCGGAGGTGTTTTACTAGCGAAGTAATGAAAGCGGCGGACGGCAAAGTAGGGCTGCTTGACTTCAAACCCCGCAAGACCAAGTTCATTGGTCAAAAAATGAAAAAGCTCCAAAATATGTTCCTTGGTTACTGGAAGAATTTCCTCATCTTCATCTCGGCGAATCAGTCGATTCCTTAAAGATGAGGTAAGCTTTTTCTCCTGAGCTGGCCAATCACCCAATTTCCTCAAATTTCCCTGTAACGCAATAGGAACGCCCCATGCAAAGCTCGAAATATTGATGGACCCTTCTTCTTCAAGAGGCTTACCTTCCTTATCAAGCATGAGCGTAGCTAGGGGCGACCACCCCACTCTACTCGGCAAATCTGGACGAACATCAGAATATAGCTTCAGGAGATCATTAAATGTTGAGGGAAGCTCCAAAGTTCCAAGCACAAGTTCGTAAAAGAGTCGTTTCCCAGGACGAGATTTCTCTCCCTGCTCCCAAGGCAGCTCCTTCTCATCGAATCTTGCAATCCCATAGCTTTCGCCAGGAGACAGGTCATTTTCACGCTTAAATCCTTGAGGCGAGAGAACTTCAAGAGCAGTCCAAGCACCGAGAATATCATGAGCACTATTGGTAATTGGAGGTTTGGGCTCAAGGTCTTGCCGCTTAAGCGCAGGCTTTCTTAAACTCTGTGGCTCAAAGGGCACAGGGGTAGGCTGGTTCTCCGTAGACTCTCTCTTTTTTTTTGTAGAACTGTCTGACGAAGCTCCGGAGAAGGACGAGACCTTTTCTCTAAGGGCAACCGCTCTTTTCGTTTTCCGCAACTGGAGTTCAGCTCTCAGATTCTTAAGAACCGTAGGATCACTCGCCTGCTCATTGAATAGCGCTTCAAGCTCAGTGATTGATTTTTTAAAGTATACTCTGCTCGGCATTTTCTCTTTATGGCACTCGTAAATCAACGCTATGTTGGCTGATTTCATCTCATTTTCTAGAATCTAATTTACTCATTTACCAAGTTTCACTTCTCCTCCCAATCTGGCAGAGACGGAAAACTCACTAAACACAGCAATAGAAACTCTCAACACAGAAACCTGTAGCCTGAGACTCCGCGAGTGTGAACCAATGATGCTTAAGAGACCAATTGCGCCGCCTTCAACACAGCCTTAAAAAATCAGCCTCTCATGAAATTCTTTCATCTATGATGGCCCAGAATCTGCGCTGCATGATAACATGCCGCCCTTTTCCTCTCTTT
>JALZVI010000085.1 GCA_023301015.1 Rickettsiales bacterium
TGGTTGACGATTATGTCACCGAAGTCGGACAGTCAAGTGATTGAGATCACATCTATGGCGAGTGATGTTTTCTCAAACGTGCCGAGTGTGCCGAGTTCTGGCGATGTGGAAACAAATTCTGACATTATGTCTATGCCATTGCGTGATGCGCGTGAGCTGTTCGAGAAGCAATATTTGCTAGCGCAAGTGAATCGCTTTGGTGGGAATATCTCAAAAACTTCAGCCTTTATCGGCATGGAGCGCTCAGCGTTGCACAGAAAGCTAAAATCGCTGAATGTTCATGACATCCGCAAGAAAGGTAAGGAAGGCGATGAAGAGGCGGACTCGAAGGTTGATGAGTTAGTTGAAACCGCGTAGGCTTAACGAATGCTGAAAAAAGAAGATATTCCAAACATGCTAACCTATGTCCGCTTGGCTGCGGTGCCTGCCTTTGTGGCGGCGTTCGTGCTGGGGTGGCAAGTGATCGCGGTGTGGCTGTTTATGATTGCGGCATGGACCGATTTTTTTGATGGATATTTAGCGCGCAAATGGAATGTGGAAACAAAATTCGGCGCTATGCTAGACCAAATTTCCGACAAGCTGCTTGTTTCGGCCTCGCTAATCTGCTTGGTGAGCACTGGGCAGTTGGCGGTTGTGGCTGTGGTGATTCTGATTTTCCGCGAAATTTTGGTTTCAGGCTTGCGCGAATATATGGGTAATTCTGGCGTGGCTATGCCTGTGAGCAAGCTGGGGAAATGGAAAACTGCGGCTCAGCTTCTCGGCATAACCGCTGTTCTCCTCGCACCTGTGGCTGACGCTGACTGGATGATTATATTCGGCACGAGCTTGGTATGGATAGCCGCTGTACTGGCGGCTGTGAGTGGCTGGCAATACACGAAGTTTGTGTTTAAGCATGAGTCGAAGACTTAAGACCTGTGGCTTGCAAAGGCTAGTTTTGTAATGTTATTTAAAGCTTCACCAGCGTGATGAGGCTCCTTTGTTTGTAGGGTTTTGCCTGCATTCTTTTGTCGCACCTTCTCTTTGTTTTCCTTTTTTCTAAGTTTTGCTCTTTCTTGCTCTCTAGCTTTTTGTCCTTCCAGTCTCTCTTGCTCAAGTTCTTCTTTGTGTTCTGGGAGTGTGCCACCCTTCAAGAATTTATCCATTCCAATTGTGGCCGCAGCAATATTAGCCCCGTTTCTTGCTAGCTCTCGAATAACTTCTGGATCTGTTGAGTGCGATGCGAGTACTTCAATGCTGTTATCTCCAAAGCCCGTTGCTTTGAGCTCTCTGAAGTTGTCGACCACTGCTTCCACGACTTCTAGCGAGTGCATTTTTGACATAATTCTGTCGGTTCTTTCTTTGCCGAGCGCGTTTTGGCATTTGTCTTCTATGGCCTCAGTTGAAGCGCTTGATGGGATTTCCATTATTCTTTGTTGCAGCGCTTCAATTTGCTCCCCGAGTTCTTCCTGCAATTTTAAGATAGTTTGCTCTTTGTCGTAAGCTGATTTTGCCTCTTCGAAGATTGCTTCTACGTCGCTTAAATCAACAGTTCTAAAGGCTCTCTCAAAATGCTTTGCGCCAAACTTCATGTGCGCTAGTTCTTTTTGATATTGCAATACCAGTTCAAGATGCTCTGATGAAGGGATGTGGTTTGCAAGGAACGTGACATCAGCTGGGGCGAAGTCACTAGCGGTTAGCTCAGCGCTATGGCTAATCAATTTTTGTGCAAGGCTTTCGTCTCTTTGATGTGACATAAGTATTCTCTGCTTTGCGGTGGGTTGTTTATTAAACGAGCCTTTCAATTAATTTAAATTAATGCTTGTGTCAAGCGTATCATTAACTAAATTTCTTCCCCTTCGCCTTATACACATAGGAAATCACTTCGGCTACGGCCTGAAAATGCTCTAGTGGGATCGGCTCATCCAGCTTGCCTTCTTCGTGCAGGGCGCGGGCGAGGGGGGCGTTGCGGACTATAGAAATCTTGTTTTCCTCTGCAATTCCCTTGATGCGCTGAGCGATATTGTCCTTACCCATGGCGAGGATGATTGGTGCGTCCATTTTGTCATGCTCATATTTCAGGGCGATGGCATAATGTGTTGGGTTGGTGATGACAACATCGGCTTCTGGAACGGCTTGCATCATCCGCTGACGGCCACGCTCAAGACGTAGCTGCTTCAGCTTGCCCTTAACGATAGGATCCCCTTCTTGCTGCTTATACTCGTCCTTAATCTCCTGCACCGACATCATCATTTGCTTTTTATGCTGGGCTTTTTGGTAGATCCAATCGATCACGGCGATGAAGAAGATGGCGACGAGGCAAGGGATCATGATTTTGATGCTGAGCTCGTAGAGGAAGGCGATGACGTCTTCAACGTTTTTTTCGGGCATGAGCTCTAGGCGGTGAACTTCGGAGGATACGACCAAAAATGCAATGACGCCAACTAGGGTGATTTTGATAACGCCTTTGACGAATTCCATAACTGAGCGCGAAGAGAACATGCGGCCAAGGCCTTTTTTGAGCGAGATTTTCTCAAGCTTTGGTTTGATGGACTCGGCGCTGGCATTGAAACCGTTTTGGATGACTGAGGGGATGATCGCAAACACCATCATCATGCCAAAGGTAAAGCCAGCAAGGCGAAGGGCGTCTGTGGCAATGAGCGGCATCATTTGCTCGAGCGCTTCATTTTTTAGGCTGAATTCGTGGCTGAAGGCGATGTATTTGGTGAGAGAGGCTTTTGCGGTGGTGAAGATCCAAGGTAGGGCGGCGGAGATTGAAATTGTGAGCGCGAGAAGCATGGAAAAGTTGCTAACTTCGCGTGAAAAAGCCACTTGTCCCTTCTTGCGAGCATCGTCAAGCCGTTTCTGGGTGGGGTCTTCTGATTTTTCTTGGTCATTTTCTGACATTTTAGCAGATTATTCCCTTGCAATTCTTGTCTCGTCTTTTATAACTAAGTTAATAGAATTTATGTTTTAATAAATCGTAATATAGCAACTGGGAGGCTAACATGTTCCGTAAGAGAGATGAAGAAGAAAATGCAATTGACGCTGCAAATGCAGAAGGCGCGGCACCTGAGTCTGCCAAAAACAACACAACAAAATTTGGGAATTTTATGGATAATGAAGTAGGGAAAAAAGAAGAAACAACATCGAAAAGCTTGTTTGGTATTAACAATGCGCGCGGTGCTGCAAAGGAAGAGGCCGAAGCGAAAGCAGAAGCTGAGCCGAAAAAGACATCTGCTTTGTTCTCAAAGCCAGCAGCTGATGCTGCTCCAAAGGCTTCGACTTACAAATTGTCATCTAGTGGTGCTGTTACAGCGGCTGCTCCAGCGGCATCGCCGTCACGCGGACAAATTAGCAACGGAATTTCTGGCTCACAAGCTGGTAATATCGATAAGATTGAAACTGAAAAGCGCCTAACAGTTGGTTATGGTATTGAGCTTGAGGGCAAAATTTCAAACTGTGATAAGCTGATAGTATACGGCCATGTTCATGCTGACCTAACTGACGTGAAAACTCTTCACATCAGCGAATCAGGCAAGTTCTCTGGCTTTGCAGCGATTGAAAATGCTGAAATTTCTGGCGCTTTTGAAGGTGATTTGATTGTTGAAGATTCTATCGTAATCAACTCAACAGGCAAAATGAGCGGTAAGGTGACTTATGGTTCAATTGAAATTAAGCCAGGTGGGAAGTTCACTGGTCAAATCGTTGACGCATCTGATCTTTCAGCTGCTGATATGCCAAAAAAAGCGAAGCGTTCTGAGAAGAAAGCTGAAAGAGACAACCAAGAAGAGTTCACTTTGAGCCCTGATCCGGTTGCGAGTAAAGAAGAAGCGGTTGCGTAATAGTAACTAAGCCCCTCGGCTACCTAAGGGTGGCTGAGGGCGCAAGCTCTGCGTTGCTAGATAGCATGGTCTTATCAAAAACGTTGGCAATCCTGTCTGTTTTATAGAATTGGATTGAAAAACTAGCTCTTATGCCTTACATAAGAGGCTATGAACAAAATTACATACATCGCGATTGGCGCTATTTGGGCTGTTCTCTTTGCCGTTGTTGGGCTGGGGATTTGGATGTCACCTGACGTTGATGTGCTAGCAAGCTTGCAGAAATACAAAATTGTTGGGCAGGATTATTTGGATCGCAAAGACATTGTTCCTTCGGAGCTCAAGCGTAGCGCTCCCGATGACGAGTTTGTTTATGTTTACGCTCAGTATCTGGATAAGTTCCAAGAAGCTGAGAATGATTATAACGCCGCTCACCAACTGCTTAAAGTTGCATTGCAGACTCGCAGCTTGAAGGGCGCCAAGACTTTAGAAGCGGCCTACACTCGTGCTGCGGAATTGAAAAATGCGAATATTGCGTCATATGAAAAGATGGCAACTGCGCAGGCTAAGTTGGCAAATGACTATAATAGTATAGACACTTCTGAGATGAAACTTTTTGGCGAATATATCCCGTTCGCGTTGGAGCGCTTGGAGCTTGATGAAATTCCATTTCGTGACGAAGTGACCAGATCACGCTTGGCGCTAGATAAATATTACTCAGCAATTTTAGAGTTTTTAGCAAAAAAGAATGGGAGCTATTCAATTGAAGGCGTTTCCATATATTTCACCACTTCAGAGGATCAGACTTATTATGACGAGCTGAATAGCGGCATGAAGGGCTTTCAAAAAAAGTTGAGAAAAGCATTTGCAGATTATCAAAATGATTTGCGCGAGTATAACTCAAAAATCCCAGTAGATATTAAATAGTAGAGAAGAATTATGAGCAATGATTGGAAGCCAGAGAGCTGGCGCACGAAGAATTTGAAGCAATTTCCTGAGTATCCTGATGTGGGTGAGCTGGAAGCTGTGGAGGCGAAGCTGCGAGGGTTGCCTGAGCTGGTTTCTTATGGCGAAGTGAAGCGCCTGAAAAGCGAGCTGGCAGAAGTGACTGCGGGCAACGCATTCTTGCTGCAAGGCGGCGATTGTGCTGAAACTTTTGTTGAGTTCAACGCGCAAAACCTGAAAAACTATTTCCGTGTTTTGCTGCAAATGACAATGGTGCTGATGTATGGCAACGGCAAACCTGTAGTGAAGGTGGGGCGCATTGCTGGTCAGTTCGCCAAGCCACGCTCGTCTGGTACGGAAACGATTGATGGAGTTGAGCTGCCGAGTTACCGCGGTGATATGATTAACGGACTGGACTTTACGCCTGAGTCGCGCATTCCTGATCCTCAGCGTTTGCTGCAAGTTTATGGCCAGTCGGCGAACACGATCAACTATCTGCGCACATTGGCTAGCGGTGGTTTTGCGAGTTTAGCGCGGATTAATGCATGGAACTTGGATTTTGTCGCTAACTCCCCGCAAGGCGAGCGTTTTCGTGATATTGCGAACCATATTGACGGCTCGTTGCGCTTTATCTCAGCCTGTGGTTTGAATCCGTCGACAACTGAAGAGCTTGCTCAGGCAAGTTTCTACACTTCGCATGAGGCGTTGCATTTGCCATATGAGCAGGCGCTGGTGCGTAATGTTGAGAGCACATATTATAACGGTTCGGCGCATATGATCTGGATTGGAAATCGTACACGTGATCTGGACGATGCGCATATAGAATTCGCGCGCGGCGTTGCAAACCCAGTTGGCATGAAGGTTGGCCCGGGAATGGACGCGGATGATTTGATTAAGCTAACTGAACTGCT
>JALZVI010000086.1 GCA_023301015.1 Rickettsiales bacterium
CTCACTTCCAGACACATGGATCTACGTAGCAAAAGGCTCATGCGAGAAAATCGTAGCTGGAAGCCTAGAAGCAAAATAAACTTATCCCCTTAAGTTTAAAAGCAATCAAGCCTCGTAAGAATTTCTTGCGAGGCTTTTTTGTTGCCTCTCGAATAGGAGATCTGAGCAAAATAGCATATTTCTAGTGAAACTGACGGGGCAATATGCTATCAAAGCCCCCACACCTCATTCTTGTCTAACGGAAATAGTAGAGCGTAGGCAGGGATTACAGCGGCAAACCCGCTAATCTTTCGCTACGCTAGGAGCTATTGTCGGAAAGACAAAATGGGCAAATTAAAACCCACAGAAATTATGCAAAAAGAAGTTATTGACGCCTTACTTATCTCTGGAATGGCCGCAATTGCGACGCTAGTCGTGATTTGCTTGACCAGAAAGCTATGGTTTAAATTGAAAATATACTTGATCCACAGGAAGATACAAAATCTGGAGCTTGAGAACGATAGAAAGCAACAGGCTATAGAGGACTTGGAAATGAAAGTGCTAGAAGCCAAGGCAGCAAAGCCTTAACCTTGGCAGCAAGCCGTCCCATCACGGGGCGGCTTTTTTTTGCTTCAATCAAGCCTCTTTCTTCTCCGACGTACTCACGTCAGCCACCTCAAACGCCTCATCTTCATCAATCAGCGATGGCGAGTTGTCTATAACCGTAAATTCCTTCATCCGCACAGGCATCTTAACATCCTTCTCTGCCTCCACGCCATAATCCAGCATATTCCGTACTCGTGAGAGCAAACGCCCATTCACCGAGCGGCTCAGCTTTGAATAGTTGTCAGCCGCCTTCTTAATCGCCCCGCCGACATCCTCAATATGACGCACAAAAACATCCATGGAACTCACCAGCTTGCCAACCTCTTTCATGATCGTCTTGTGGTTAGATTCCTGACGCACTCGCGAGATTTCATGCGTTGCTACATTCAGAATGAAAGGGATGCTCGACGGATCAGCCAAAATCAACCCCTGCTTAAAGCATTTCTGGCGGAACTCTGGATCTGCCCGCAAAACCTTTTCCCGTGCAGCTTCGCTCGGCAAATAGATCACGCTGAACACAATCTTAGGCTCGCATTTCGCTGAGTTCTTCACCGCCGTCTTATAATCCTTAGAAATCAAATCTTTCAAATGCTGATTCATCGTCTTCTTCAACTTGCCCATCAGCTCAGAATCATCCTCGCCATCCGAAACTGCCGCAAGTTCTAGGAAAAACTTCGATGATTTCGCATCAATCACAACCAAATTATCATCTGGCAAAAACACCACCACATCAGGGCGCAAGCGGTTTTCGTCATAATTCACGGAAAATTGCGTCACATAATCACGCCCAGACTCAAGGCCAAAACTTTTCAGCGTGTTCTCCAGCCCAATCTCTGCATGAACCCCCGCCCCTGCTGGGCTTGAAAGGCTTTGCCACACAGTTGAGATCTTAGTCTCCTGATTCACCACCTGTCCTTGCAACGCAGCCAAACGCTCAGTCACCGCCTTAAATTCATTCTGCAAATGCTCAGTTGTTTTGCGCGTCGCCTCGTCACTATCCTTCTTCGATGACTCGCTCTCACGCTTATGATCTTCAATCAGCTTGGAGGACATTTGCGAAGAAGCCTCAAACATCGCTGCCTTCGCCGCTTGCATAGACTGCTCTTTCAACTGCTCCCAATCTTGGCGCGAGTCAACCAAGCTGTCATTCTCTTGGCGCAGAAGCTCCGCTTCCATCTTGATTTTTTGCAACTTAACCTGCAAAACCAAAAAGGTGATTAGCCCGCCAAACACGAACGCCGCTAGAGAGTAATATATAATATCATTTTCCATCCAAAAACATTAGATGAAATAAAAATTGAATACAAGAATCAAGTTTAGTTTTCTTTGGAATGCACGGAGTTTATTCCGCAAGCTCCGCCAAAACTTCTTCCACATGACCCTTCACAGAAACTTTCGGCCACACACGTGTAAACTTGCCCTGCCCGTTAATTAAGAATGTCGCGCGTTGAATTCCCATATATTTCTTGCCATACATGTTTTTCTCAACCCAAACTCGATAAGCCTCGCAAGCCTCGCCATCTTCGTCGGATGCCAGCAAAAACGGCAGGTCGTGCTTAGCAATAAACTTACAATGGCTCGCGACCGAGTCTTTTGAAACGCCGATTATAACTGTGTTCAAAGCCTTGAACTTGTCTATGTTATCACGAAAATCCTTGGCCTCAATTGTACAGCCTGGCGTGTCATCTTTAGGGTAGAAATATAACACCACATTTTTCCCAACAAGCTCCGCCAGAGAAACATTCTCTCCGCTATTAGTAGGCATACCAAAACTTGGTGCTGCATCTCCTGCTGCGAAATCTTTTACCGTAACTTGCTCTTGTGCTTCAGCCATTTTCATCTCCATTTTCATTATTATTACACCTCAAACATATGCCTAAAATTTTCATTTACAACCCGTTGTTTTACGATCAGCTTTTCTTGAACATAATCAAACTTCTCTTCGTCAAAAAACTCCACAATCAGATCGCGCTGATTGCTCGATGCTTTTTCTGGTGAGAAGCCAGCTTTTGTTGTCAGCCTAACCACGCCCTCAGCCAGCTTCATGAAGCTAAATGCGCTCTCCAATTCCTGCACCCTATGCGCCGCGACAACTCCCTTCGTAGCCAACAATTTCCAGAAATCTTCAATATCACAATCTAATAAATCGGGATGTTTTTTTCCATGCGCGAGTACTAAATATTGCACCATAAATTCCAGTTCAAACAGCCCGCCCTTAGCATATTTCAAATCCCACGGATTGCTGCTAGAGAAGCTTTCTGCAATTTTTGCGCGCATATCAAAAACGTCTTTACGAAACTTCTGCAAATCGCGTTCATAGGTAAGAATGGAGTTGATTTCTTGGTTCAGTTTTTTATTCAGCTTTTCGCCACCAAACACCACCCTAGCCTTGGTTAGCGCTAGCATCTCCCAGTTCCAAGCTTTGCCTTGATAATAGCCCTGAAAAATCTTGAAGCTACAAGCCATACTCCCTTGACTACCCTGCGGCCTCAAGCGCGTATCAACCTTATAAAGCACGCCATCCGAGCTGAGTTTATTCATCACTGTTGTTAGATTCTGCGCCAATTTTACATAATATTTATGCGCGCCTTCTGCTTCAGAGTCATAGACAAAAACCAAGTCTAGATCCGAGCCAAAAGTTAGCTCACGCGAGCCAAGCTTGCCCATTGCCACAATGGCGAACTCTCCATCAATCTCTTCTCCAATCTTCAATTGCACTTGCTGGAGAACAACCCCAATCGCAATCTCCGCAACGTTTGAGAAATGCAACCCTGCTTCGCGAAATTTCACAGTTTTCTTGAGCAGCTTTATCCCAATCTGGAATTCCATATCATGCTTCCAGCGGCGAATCACCTTCATCACCGCGGCATAGTCGTCGATACCTTCAATTGCGGCAAGCAGACCTTTTTGGAGCTTTACACGCGTAAAGAAATCGCTGTTGAAATCAGTCGCCAAAATTCGGTTCACAAGCGCTGGCGAACGACTGAAATTCTCTGCCAGCCACGGAGAGTCACCCATCAAATCGGCTACCTGTTCAATCAGCTCTGGGCGCTCGTTGAACAATGTGAACAGCTGGACGCCAGACGGCAATGTGGTCAAAAACGCATCAAACTTTACAAAAGCAACGTCGGGATCACCTGTGCGAGAGAAATATTTTAGGATATCTGGCGTTAGCTCTGTCAATATCTCACGCACCTTCTTAAAGCGGGTTGAACGTCGTCGGCCATGATGCCAGCCACGCACAACTTCACAAATCTTCTCAGGCTCTTTAAAGCCCAGCTTAGCTAAAGTCACCAGCGTTTCAGGGTCATTCGATACGCCCGTAAACACCAAATTCCCCTCCGCACTCAAGCTCGGAGAATCAGTAAACAGCCCCGCATAATATGCCTGAACCACCTCGATTGACCTGCGCAGCTTCACCTCAAACTCAGCCTTTTTTGGGAAGCCCAGAAACTCGCAAAAGCCCTGCATCTCTTCATCCGTCGTTGGCAAAGAATGCGTATGCGCGTCATCAACCATTTGCAGGCGATGCTCTATATCGCGATAAAACTCATAAATTTCAATCAGCTCCGACGCCGCGCCTTCTGGAATTCGCTCCAACGCCTCAAGTTGCACAAGCGCATCGCATGTCGCCTTCTGCCGCATCTCTTCAACGCGACCACCCCAAATCAGCTGCTGAACTTGCGCGAAGAACTCAATTTCACGAATCCCGCCCTTCCCAAGCTTGATATTATAGCCCAGTAAGCTTTCAGGACTGTAGCCAGTGGTGCTGTCAATCTGACGCTTGATCGAATGGATGTCGGTTATGGCATCAAAGTCCAGATATTTGCGCCACACAAAGCTGTCAATAAAGCGCATATAGCTCTGCCCAGCAACCGCATCGCCACAAACCAAGCGCGCCTTAATCATTGCCGCGCGCTCCCAGTTTTGCCCCACATTTTCATAATATGTCTCCGCCGCCTGTACAGAAACCGCAACAGGGGTTGAATATGGATCGGGACGCAAACGCAAATCTACACGAAAAACATAGCCATCAGCGGTGCGCTCTTGCAGCATGCGCACAAACTCATTAGCGAAACGGATAAAGAATTGGCGTACATTTGACTTGCCAGTATAATCCGCCTTTTCCGCGTCATACAACAAAATCAAATCAACATCGCTCGAGTAATTCAGCTCCTTACCACCCAGCTTTCCAACCGCGACCACCAACAATCCTGATTTCTCAACATCGGCAGAACCCAGCATTTTTGCCTGATAGCTTTCCGCCAGCAAAAACTCAGAAGCCTTCAAAATTACCAAGTCCGCGAACTCGGAAAGCGCATTTGTAACTTTGCGCAAACACCATATGTCACTGATGTCAGCCGCGGCAATTAGGAACGAAACCTCTGCCTTTTTTACCCGCAAAAAGCTCATCACCCTAGCTTTAGACGCTCCTCTAACTTGAAACTCCTGCACTTCTTGCATTGTTTGTGCAAAAACAGCATCTGGCCCTTCGCTCAACACACGCTCGCAAAAAGCGGCGTTTTTCTTCGCCAAAAGCTGCAAATAATTGCTTTGCCCTGCCACTGAATCAACAAAGTTTTGGGGAATTCTTTTTTTCAACGCAATTTCACCGTCCTTTTGCGGTAGCTCCTTGCTATTTTGCGTTTTTCCACTCATAAAATATTTATGACAGGTGAAACTTCTATATTCAAGAAAATGCTAGGGTTCATGGGCAAAATTCCGCTCGCTAGGGTTCTAACCAGCATGCTTGTCACAGCAATCATCCTTTCTTCCGCTGCAACATACCTAGTTATAGCCAATCCCGACCTTCTCGGCTTTGGCCTCGATGCAGCGCTGCAAAGCAACCTACTCATCTTCAACCTTGGTCTACTGCTCTTCCTAGCACTGGTCATTTCTCGGAAGCTATTCAGCACTTGGCGCGGGAGAGACAAAAAAATCGGCTCACGTTTACTGCTCCGTATCGTTCTAATGTTCAGCCTTGTCGCCGTTATTCCAGCAATCATCGTTGGCCTTTCATCCGTCTTCTATGTGAATATGGGCATGAAATCATGGTTCGATGATCGCGTGACGAAGGCTGTGGTTGAATCCGTGGTCGTAGCGGATGCGTACTTAGATGAGCATAAAAAAATGATCCAGTTTGATTCGCTGAATCTGGCAAACGAAATTGGCAACAACTCCATCCGCTTCGCATTCAGCCGCGAGCGTCTTGAGCGATTCATCTCTTCTGAAGCAACGCGCCGCCTATTATCTGACATTGTGGTTTTTGAGAAGAATGAAGTTATCGCAAGTTCAAAACTCAGCTTTTTCAGCGACCCAGCAGAATTGTTTGAGAAAAAGAACCTTGATCTTGTTGAAGTTGGTGAGATTGTAACACTCTCATATGACGATGATCGCGTGATTGCACTCACCAAAATTCCAAACTTCAACGGCGCATTTTTGCTAGTCGGGCGCTATGTTGACCCCAACGTCATTGAGCATACCAAGGTTACACGTGGAGCGGCCGAGGAATATCTTAAACTAAAAGGCCAAATCGGCGATGTGCAAATCAGCTCTACCATCTTCTTCCTCATCATCGCTGGTTTGCTATTGCTCGGCGCCATCTGGATCGCCTTCCGCTTCGCTAACTCTCTAGTAGAACCAATATCAAATCTTGTGGCCGCAACAGATCGTATTAAAAAAGGTGAGTTCAGTGTGCGGGTTGCAGAACGAACAGCGCCCGATGAAATCGGAGTTCTCAGCAGGTCATTTAACCAAATGGCTGAAGAATTGGAGAGCCAGAAGCGCGGGATTATCATCGCCAACCGCGAAGCTGACGAGAAAAGCCAGTTTAGCCAAGCTGTACTTTCAGGTATTTCCAGCGGAGTGATCGCCATCAACGAAGACAAGAAAATTGAACTCCTGAACGCTGCTGCTAAAGAAGTGCTCGCACTGGGCGACAACGCTATTGGGAAATATCTACGCGAAGCAATCCCTGAATTCTCTGAAGTGTTCGCTGATTTTGAGAAAAACCCGCTCCGTCCAATTCAAAAGCAAGTTTCCCTGCGCCGAAAATCAAAGCGAATGACATGCAACGTCAGCATCAACCCGCATATTGAAAATAATACAGAAGGTTATATCATGACGTTTGATGACATCACCGAGCTGCTCTCAGCGCAGCGTTCATCGGCTTGGTCAGACGTTGCCCGCCGCATTGCGCATGAGATCAAGAACCCACTCACCCCAATCAACCTCTCAGCCCAGCGCATCGCCAAAAAATTCCGCAAACATGTGCCAGAAGAAGAGATGGAAAATTTCGTTGGCTACACAGACACAATCACTCGCCACACCTCCGACATCGCTCGAATTATTGGTGAGTTTTCGGACTTCGCCAAGCTCCCATCCCCGCGCTTCCAAAAAGCAGATTTGTCAAAAGCCCTCAAGGATTCCGTCTTTTCTGCCCGCGTCACCCATTCAAAAGTTGACTTCAGCTTGGACATGCCAGATCAAATTATGGCTCTGATCGACAGCAGCCAGATCAACCAAGTCATGACCAACATCCTCAAAAACGCGGCTGAGTCAGTGACAGAAAGCGACAAAAAGTCAGGAAAAATCACGGTGGTTGCCACTGTTGACGAGAAAATCACAATCACCATCCAAGACAATGGCGGCGGCTTCCCGCCAGATCTCCTCGACCGCCTAACCGAGCCATATGTCACAACCAGAGCCAAAGGAACTGGCCTTGGGCTCGCAATTGTGAAAAAGATTATAGAAGAGCATCACGGCGACATGAAGCTCTCAAACTACCGCAATGGCGCAAGAATCATAATAACCTTGCCCGTGCCCGAATAAGTAAGTGCAACGATTGTTGAAAAGTCCGTCCAATTCACATAAGATATAAACATGCGCTCCGAATTGTTATTCCCAATTTTCGCCTCCCTAGAAAGCCTAAATGGCGTTGGTGGCGCAACGGCGGAAAAACTCGGCAAGCTTTGCGGCTCACGCATCTTCGACCTCCTAAGCGTCCGCCCATATGGCGTCATCGACCGCCGACATTGCCCGCTCATTTCTTCCGTCCAGCATGGCATGGTTGCCAGCTTCGTCGTCACCATAGAATCCGTGCAAAGCCCTCGCCAACGGCATTTGCCAAGCAAGGTGGTTTGCGCGAATGATAGCGGCGTGTTGGATCTTGTATTCTTCCACCAGCGCGGGGATTATATCAGCAAGAAGTTCAAAGTTGGCGAAGAGTTCATCATTAGCGGGCGTGTGGAAATCAACAAAAACCGCGCGCAAATCACCCATCCAGACTACGCCCTGCCCGTCGCGCAAAAAGAAGCGGTGATGCGTATTGAGCCGCAATATCCTCTCACAGCAGGCATTAGCCAGAACAAGATGCAAAACATGATGCTCCAATCAGTTGAGCGCATTCCAGATCTGGCAGAGTGGCAGAAAAGCCCGAAGCTCAGCTTCAAGGAAGCGTTGCTAAAAACGCATGCCCCGCAATCCGATCTCGACCTCGAGCCATCAGCATCTGCAACTCTGCGCCTTGCCTATGACGAGCTGCTCGCACATCAGCTTGTGCAGGCGATATCGTACCAGAAGAACAAACAGCATAGCAGCGTGATTGCGCATGATAAAATCCTGCAACAGCAGCTTACAGCCGCGCTTCCATTCACCCTCACCCAAGGCCAGGAAGATGCGGTGGAGGAAATTGGTGAGGACATGGCTAGTGGCAAAAAGATGATGCGCTTGCTGCAAGGCGATGTTGGCTCGGGCAAAACAATCGTAGCATTACTCGCCGCTATTCCACTGGTTGAGGCTGGATATCAGATTGCATTCATGATGCCCACCACCCTGCTCGCCAATCAACAGCTCGCAGCCACTCGTAAGTTCCTAAAAGACATGGATGTGCGCGCTGAGCTGCTAACTGGCAACGTGAAGGGCAAAGCACGTGAGGAAGTGTTGCGCGCGCTGGCTGCAGGTGAAATCGACATCATCATCGGCACGCACGCATTGTTCCAAGACCATGTAGAGTTCAACAATCTCGGCCTCACTATCATCGATGAGCAGCACCGCTTTGGCGTTGAGCAGCGGCTGCGCCTGTCAGAGAAAAACCCTGAATCACATATTCTCCTAATGTCCGCCACGCCAATTCCGCGCACACT
>JALZVI010000087.1 GCA_023301015.1 Rickettsiales bacterium
GGAGGCTCTTTCTTGGCTCGCTGCGGAGTGCGGTGTTTCGTCTACGCTCTCGTCGCTCTCGGCATTCTATCGATCCCACTGTGCACCGGTGTTGCAGGATCGGCGCAGGCTTTACGCGCTGAAAGCGACGGAGTTCGAGAAGGCGGAGGAGGAGGATGGTCTGGACTTTACCGACTCGGCCTTTGCTCAGCTGAAGCAGCGCTATTTCGCGATGGTGCTGGATCCGCTGGCGGATCTCGGGGAGGTCGAGGGACTGGGGAAGATGCTGATCAACTACGCGAAGGTGCAGCTGGCTGGGGAGAAGGTCGACCAGGACAATCGCAGGCTTCAGATGCTGGAAGCGAAGGAGCGGAAGCTGGAAGAGGCGAAGAAAGATTTGGAAGAGCGGAAAGATGCGGGCGGTCTCAGCGCGGAGACGATGGCGGAGATCGAGCGCACTTTAGGAATGCTATAATGAGTAAGAATCTACCAGAGCACGCTCGCGACTTCCGCGGCAAGGCGAAGAACATCCCAGAGAGGGAGATGTTCATGCTGCCTTATCAATCGGCTTGGATTCAGGACTCCTCGATTCTCAAACTGATGGAGAAAACGCGACGCTGCGGGATCTCCTACAGCACGGGTTACGATTTGGTGCGGCAGCATGCGATGGTGGAGAATCGGAATGATTCGTGGGTGTCATCGCGAGATGAGCCGAGCGCTAAGCTCTTTCTGCGCGACTGTAAGACCTTCGCCAAGGCGCTCAATGTGGGCGCGGAGTCGCTCGGGGAACGGGTGATGGATGATGATGGGAACTCGGCTTACGTGCTGAGATTCGCGAATGAGACGGATATTAATTCGCTGTCATCGAATCCAGATGCCTTCGCTGGTAAGGGTGGAAACGTGACGCTGGATGAGTATGCGCTGCGCAAAGATCCTAAGATGGTCTGGGACATTGCGGCTCCGTCGATGGATTGGGGTGGCCGACTTGGGATCATCTCGACGCACCGTGGATCGGGGAATTATTTCAACACTCTGATTAGGGAGATCCTTGAGAAAGGGAATCCGAAGGGAATCAGTCATCACAAGGTGACTCTGCAAGACGCGCTCGATCAACACTTCCTGTGGAAGCTTCAGACGAAGCTGCCGGATGGCGACGCGCGTCTGGAGATGGATGAGGGCGAGTATTTTGACTACATTCGGAGTCGCTCCTCTGATGAGGATTCTTTTCGTCAGGAATACATGTGCGAGCCGAGCGACGACGCCGGGGCATTTCTTGAGTATGCGCTGATTGATGGCTGCACTTATCCGACTGGTGAGCAGTGGGAATTCACGCTGGATGACATGGCGGCCTGTTCTAATCCCCTCTTCGCGGGGCTGGACATTGGACGGACGAATGACCTGACGTCGCTGATTATCGCCGAGAAGATCGGCGGGCATTACTTCTTGAGGAAGCGGATCGACTTGCAGAAAGAGACCTTCTCGAATCAGGAGGCGATCCTTTATCCTTGGGTGGAGCATTGCGCTCGGGTGTGCGTTGATAAGACAGGCTTGGGCATGCAGTTCGCGGAGCGGATGGCGGAGCGCTTTGGGAAATATAAGGTGGAAGGTGTGACTTTCACGGGGCCGGTTAAGGAAGAGCTGGCTTATCCGGTGCGGTCGGCCTTTGAGGATAAAGCGATCTCGATCCCCTTCGGCGACAAGGTGCTGGAGAAGGATCTGCGGGCGATTCGGAAGACGACGACGGCGGCGGGCAATGTGCGATTTGAGGCGGACCGGGGAGAAGATGGTCACGCTGATAGATTCTGGGCTGTGGCGCTGGCGATCCATGCGGGGGGGAAGAAGGGAATTCAGATGATGCCAAAGCGGGGCCGTGGTGGTTCGCGGCATGGCCGGGCAGCGGCGCAGCGGCGTAATCGATCAATTTTAGGATGATGTTTAAAAGACGCTCATATTTCGCTTCTGAGGGCCTTTCTCGATTTTTGGGAATCGGTGCGCTGAAAATTTACCTCTCGGGATTTGCAGAGAGGTTGCATTGCAGGGATGCGGGAAATTATTCTCTCGTCGCGAGTGGAAATGGAGGTGCGGCGTGATTTCGGGTCTTTCCAAGATGTTTAATCGCGCGGTGGCGGCGGCCTCGATGCGCTTCCATGTGACAAAGGCGAACCTGTGGCGTGATTCTTATAATCCGCTCCGTGGTTTGACGATTTCGAGATCCGTGAGTCTTCTTGAGGAGGGCGAGCGCGGAGCTTTCGCGGGTTTGCAATGGCTCTATCGGTATGTCGAAATGCAGGATGCGACGCTGGGTGCTCTGGTGGAGCGCCGGACGAGTGCCGTGCAGAAGATGGGCTGGGATGTTAAAATTCCCGAGGGTCTGACGGGTGCGGATCTAGCACTTGCGGAAAGGCAGGCGGAGGTGCTTAAGGGGACCTATAACGGGATTGGCAATCTGAAGGCGGCGATTGAGTTTCTGTGCATGGCTTCTTTCCGTGGGTTCTCTCACTTGGAAGTGGTGCGTGAGGATGGGGTGATTACTGAGCTGGCTCCGGTGGAGCAGTGGTATTGGGTGCGGGAGGGTCTGAATGGGGCGTGGCTCTACAATGGCGAGAGCAAGCTGGGGACGACTCAAGGGGAAGACATTTCTGAGCGGGACTTTGTGATTCGCGAGGTGGCGCGTCCGATTAACCGGGTGGCGTTGATTGGTTTCGTGAGGAAGTCGATGAGCCAGAAGGACTGGGATGGGTTCATCGAGACGTTCGGGATTCCGGCGGTGTTTATCATCGCCCCTCCAGACATCTCTGAGGGAGATGAGGAGAAATATCAGGCGGTGGCCGATGGCATCGTAAGTGATGCCAAGG
>JALZVI010000088.1 GCA_023301015.1 Rickettsiales bacterium
ACTCTTCAAATGAGAGCACGACCGCCACAGGGCGACCCTGCTTTTCAATCGTCACCGGCTCTTTCTGGGCTTTATCCATCAAAGCGCCAAAGTGAGTTTTCGCTTCGGATGCGGAGATCGTTGTCATCGCAAGACTCTAGCACATTTCAATCAAAATGGTCAATTTGATCTTTTTTGAAGAAGCCCAGCACGAGCAAGCTAGGGAAAGAGACACGACGAATCTTGCTTATGGGGATTTTTAACCACGGAATAAGCAGATGACACGGAAGGTTGCGGGGGACGGGAAAGATCCTGTAAGAGCAGAATCCTCGCTTGTCGCATTCCCAGCGATCAGATATCTTTTCAACTCAATGAAAGGGATTTGGGGACTTCTACTAGCATCTTTGTTTTTTCAAAGTGCCAGGGCGCAAGGAATCACCCTCGGTGAAGCGATCGACTCGCCAGAACTTGAGTGGCGATACACCCTTGGGGCCGTCCCCTTCTCGACAACAGCTTCGGCGGAGGCCATCGATCAAGACATTGCGAGCGTCACACTGGCCCAAGGGCAATTTGTTGAGATTTCTACGACGCTTCCCAGCAGTGGAATCATCGATTTCTTGATCTTGGGAGGAGGACTCGCCAATTGGACTGCCTTTGTGAATGATGAGCCTCTTGATTTGAGCAGTGGGAATTGGCCATACGGGTTCCGAGTCGATGGAGAAGGCGCGCACACCTTCAGGATTCGCCACGTTGCGGCGGCGAACGAAGAGACAATTTCACTCGATGGCGTCATTTTCCGACCTGATGCCACTGTCGATTTCACAGAGGCGCTTGATGCTCCCGGACAAACTTGGACCTCCCCTGATGCGACAAAGTGGGTTGGAAGCCCCTATTTTTCTCATGACGGAGAAGATGCGGCATGGATTGGCGGGCTTGCTGATGGGGAAATGTCGTCGCTAAAAACCACGATCGAAGGCCCCGCGGAATTCAGCTTCTGGTGGCAGAGAACGAGGGCCAGCGACATGTCAGGTGAGTTCCTAATCAATGGCTTACCCGCTCCAGACGTCAACGGACCTAAGGAAAATCGCTGGGAACAAGTTACCTACACACTGGATCAAGGCATTCATGAAATCGAATGGAAGGCGACAGGCTATGCCTCTTCGAGGGAAAGCCCCGCTCGCGGACTTTGGATTGATCAATTCACCGTCAATTCCATCACAGAGGGCGCACTCTCAAACTTTGGCCCTCCCTTGCCCGGCGCAAGAGTTCTAGGAGAACTCTTTCAATCAAGCCCGGGAGTCACCCCCCACAGCACCGCGATCGGTCTGAACAAAATTCTCTGCGTAACTGAAGGAACACTCATCTGGCCGATTGCCTCCTCTCAGAACCCTAGACGTATCTCTTTTTACCACCAAAATGCCGAAGGAATCGCAAAAATTGGAAGCACCATCGTAGAATTCAATAGTTCAGATACATGGAAAAATCTCTCAATCCTCATTCCAGCTGGGGCTTCCTCTTTAACGATCACCGCAGGTGGATCACCAGGCCTGCTCGACCAATTTGAAATAGAAGACGTCCTCACTACCGCTCCTTCAGAGGTGATCGGCTCAGTAGCAAATCAGCTAAGTTTCTCCGGTTGGCATGGTTCACCAGCTACCACCGAGAACTCGGAACCAACTCTTCTATCCCCATCATTCGGCTCCAATATTTCTGGAACAATCGCTGGGCCAGCTTGGCTTCGATTCGAGAGCGCGATTACGGGGAACGGAAAAATCACTCTTACTGTCGATGGCCAAATCGTACTCACTACAATCTCCGAACCTGCGACCTATCTCATCCCACCTGGACTCCATCACGTAGGCCTACTTCACGAAGAAAACTACGACATTTCAGCTCTCGTCAATGGATTTGAGCAATCACAGGCCACCATTAACGATCTTATAATTGAACCTCTTCTTGTCTTTCCTCTTGAGACAACAGGAGGTCTTCCACTCACGCAATCCGGAAATATCTACATCGATCCTCAGTCTTTGGAAGAAATTCCCTGGGCTCCATTTTTCAAAACAATCGACGATGAAATTCATGCGGTGGTGGGGCCAACGCAAAACATTCAGCTAAGCACTACCGTAACGGGGCCTGCTCTCGTTTCATTTGATCGGCAGGTGAATTTTTATCGTGAGAGTATTGAGACTTCCACAAGCATTGACCATGGCCCTTGCACGTCTGGCACAACTACGACCAATGTTGGCCCATTTGACCCTGCTCCAGCTGACCCTGGCACCAACCTTATCGTAAATGGGATCAGCGCCTTCGCTTCGGGCGAATCAGGAGGCTTGTTGATTCCGTTAAGCTTCTTTGTTGAACCTGCGGAAGAGCCAATGGATCAGAAAAATCCTCTGATGATGCCGAACTTCCGACCTGTTCAAATAGGCGTGCGAAAGCCCAGCACCAGAGAAGGATGGGAATCTTTTAGCCTCTTCTTAGGTCCAGGTGATCATGAACTTAGCTGGACAGTCGGCGCAGCACCTAATGACAACTCATACGATGGGCACTCTGCTCAGTGGAATCATCTCAAACTCGCCAACCTTCAAATGACTCCAGTCATCGATAGTTATGCTCATTGGGCCAACCAGCAATGGACCGCAGACCCCGAGGTCGAGAATGCCGTCACGAAGCTCGGACCATGGCAGGATCCCCTCGCGGACCCCGACCAAGACGGTGTAAGCAATGCGATGGAATATGCCTACGGCACCGATCCCCGCTCGAAGGAAAGTCTTCCTCCTGCTCATCGCGTCGCAACTGCGCCAAGACCCATGGTCCACTGGGCCCAGCCTCCAAGCGATGGTCCCGAAGTGCAATGGCGACCCTCCCATTCTCCCGATCTCATCAACTGGTCCGACGAAGGCCTTTCTAACATCACCACGGCAAGTGGGTTCACCTCTGAACTGATCACTCCCGCAGCTTCCGCCTTCTTCCGGCTTGAAGTTGATGTCACCATTCCTGCCGAGTAGGTAAGACCGCTCTTGTGATGTCGCCCATCACGGGTAAATTCTCCCCGTGAGCGATTTTGAAGACCGAGCGAAGGAAGCCCTTTCCAAGCCCCAGAATGTGGGAGAAATGGCGGATGCCGATTCCGTGGGCACGGTGGGCTCGCCGGACTGCGGCGA
>JALZVI010000089.1 GCA_023301015.1 Rickettsiales bacterium
CAGGTTCCAAAATCTGAGCTGGAAGAAACAAAAGAAGCGTATGCGGAAATGGGAATTGAGGCTGAGCTAGCACCATTTTTCACTGATATCAAGCAACGCATTGAGTCCGCACATTTGGTTGTTTCACGCGCAGGAGCATCCAGTATTTTGGAACTAATAACCATTGGTCGTCCAACAATCTTCATTCCACTAAGAGACTCAGCCGACAACCATCAGTTTGAGAATGCTCAAAATTTAGCCCAAAATAACGCGGCTTGGTTGGTTGAAGAAAACGGTGTCACTCAGCTAAAAATCACCAAGCTTTTGCGCGAATTATGCGCCGACCCATCAAAGCTTGCCGAAAAAGCAAAAATGATGCATAATCAGAGCCAACCTAACTCAAAGCAGAGAATGCTTGAGCTAATTGAGAGTAAATAACATGCTACGCTTTATAAAATTAATCATACTAATCCTTGCCGTATTAATCGTCGCAGTTTTCGCTGGCCACAACGATCAAGCAGTTAGCGTAAACCTCTTCCCGTTCGAAATTCAGTTCGAAATCTCACTTTTTGTTGTCGTCTTCACCTGCATAGTTTTTGGCGTACTAGTATCTGGCCTTTTCACCAGCTTACGCTTAATATATTGGAAACGCGTTGCAAGAAATGCGCAAAAAAACCTTGCTAAACTCGAGAAGCAAAAACAGCAACTCCCAGCTAAGCAAGACTAAGGAACATCATGCAAACAATCGCAATCATCGGCCGCCCAAACGTGGGCAAATCAACTCTGTTCAATCGCCTGATACAGAAGAAAAAAGCAATCGTGCATGACACGGCGGGGGTAACGCGCGACTGGAAATTGGAAAAAGCCAGCATCACAACTTCCACCCGCAAAACCATACATTTCAACGTGATCGACACCGCAGGACTGGAAAAAGCCAAGCTCGAAACCATGCAAGAGCTTATGATGCGCCAAACCGATATTGCTATTGAGATGGCCGACATATTACTCCTCACAATCGATGCGCATGTGGGCGTGACGGGTGAAGATCGCGACTGGGCAAAATGGGCGCGCAAAAAAGGCAAGCCAATCATTTTGGTTGCCAACAAATGCGAGCGCAAAGACTTAGATTTAGAAGGCGCTTATGCACTTGGCTTCGGCGAACCAATCGCAGTTTCTGCCGAGCATGGGCTGGGCTTAGACGAACTTTCCAACGAACTGAAAAAGCATTTGAAGGATGCCGACACGGAAGAAGAGGAAGAAGAGCGCGTATTGCAATTCACCCTCCTCGGCCGCCCAAATGTTGGAAAATCAACCATCATCAACAAGCTCCTGAACACCGATCGCGTTATCGCCAGCCCTGTTTCTGGCACTACGCGTGATTCTATTTCCGTTGACTGGGAATATAAAAATCAAAAGCTCAAGCTTATCGACACCGCTGGTCTGCGAAGAAAATCTAACATCCATGAATCACTCGAGCAGCTCTCGGCATATGACACAATCGGCTCGATCCAATATGCCCACGTAATTCTGCTGGTGCTCGACGCCACCGATGCGTTGGAAAAGCAAGATTTAAAGCTGGCCGAACTCACAATTTCTGAAGGCCGCGCGCTAGTGGTGGTGATTAATAAATGGGATTTGATCCGCGAGAAAAAAGCCTATGTTGAAGAGCTAGAATATCGCTTGAAGAAATATTTAAACGATGTGCCAGATGTGCCAGTAGTGAAAATTTCGGCATCCAAAGATGCAGATGTCACAGCCGTGCTGGATGCAGCTTTGGCGACGTATGAGATTTGGAACAAACGCATTCCGACAGGGCTTCTTAACCGCTGGCTTGAAGGCGTGCTCGACCATAACCCGCCGCCGATCGTTAAAAACACACGCATCAAAATCCGCTATATGACTCAAGCAAAAGCGCGGCCACCAACATTCATGCTTTCCACCAGCAAACCAAAAGATTTGCCCGATTCGTATGTGAAGTTTTTGACTAACGATCTGCGCAAAAATTTTGATATGCCAGGCGTGCCGATTCGTATGATGATGCGCAAAAAAGACAACCCATATGAGAAGAAGAAAAAGTAAGCTTGAAAGCCCGCAACTTAGGCTTATATATCTAGCAACAAACAAGGAAAAAAATGACAGACTCAAAGCATAATCAAAAAGTTGCTGCAAAATTGCAGGAATTCGTTTCAGAATCATACGCCGCATTGATGCAAGCTCAGAATTTGCATTGGAATATCGAAGGTGGAAATTTTTACTCTGTGCACAAACTGACAGAAGAAATTTATGACGAACAATTTGAAGCAATTGACGAAATTGCCGAGCGCCTACGCGCATTAGATCGGAAAGTCGAAGTGGGCTTTGACGTGTTTGCAAAGCAGTCAAAAATCAAAAATGAAGCAACGCTCAAGGGCGCAATTGCAGCGCAAGAGCAAGTTGCAAAAACTGCGCAAGAACTTTTGGATATTGCCGAAGAAGAAGGCGATGCGGCCACGGCAGACATTGCTACGGTTCGTTTGCAGACACATCAGAAAAATGTTTGGCTGTTGAAAAGCCAGAGTAAATAGGGAAAGTTATGAGCAAGAAACCATCACGTGAAGAAGCAGAAGCAGCAGTCCGCACATTAATCGAATGGGCTGGCGAAAACCCAGACCGCGAAGGCTTGCTAGACACGCCTGCGCGCGTTGTCCGTTCATATGAAGAGTTCTATTCAGGCTACGGGGAAAACCCGCGCGAAGTTTTGGAACGCACATTTTCTGAGACAGACGGCTATGACGAAATGGTGGTGCTTAAAGACATTGAGTTTGAAAGCCATTGCGAACATCACATGGTTCCAATTATCGGCGTTGCGCATGTTGCCTACATCCCGCAAAGCCGCGTTGTTGGCATAAGCAAGCTTGCGCGCATCGTAGATATTTACGCCAAGCGCATGCAGATTCAGGAAAAAATGACAGCGCAGATTGCACATATAATTGAAGATGTTTTGCAGCCAAAAGGGGTTGCCGTTGTGATTGAAGCTGAGCATCAATGTATGTCTACTCGTGGCGTGCATAAGAGCGGCGTGACAATGCAAACCAGCCAAATGCTCGGGCTTTTCCGCAAGGATGAGCGGACACGTGGCGAGTTCCTAAAGCTGATTAAGGGCTAGAAATGCGGAAAACTATTGCCGAAATCGCTGCTCAGAAAAATTCCGAGAAGATCGTTGTGCTAACCGCATATTCCGCGCCCATGGCAGCGCTGCTGGATGAGCATGTTGATGTTATTCTCGTCGGCGATTCGCTGGGCATGGTGCTTTACGGCATGGATTCCACTCTTCCCGTCACGCT
>JALZVI010000090.1 GCA_023301015.1 Rickettsiales bacterium
CTTACCCGCTTTTACTGTGTAGAAGCCGCTGTAGCTCAGGGGTAGAGCAATTCACTCGTAATGAATAGGTCGTCGGTTCAATTCCGACCAGCGGCTCCATATGAAATAAGGGTTTCAGGAGGTTTCTTCCCTTTTTTATTTTTTGTGGTATGCAGTCCGTATGCACATTTTGACACCTGAGTCGGCTTTGAAAGTCAGAAGACATCCTGTTGAAATGGTTAATTCCGGGGATATTTTTCTTAGGTAAGGTAGCCCCCGGTGATTTGAGGAGACGCTCTAAGCGGGAATGAAAGCGGCGGGGTTGCTGAATGTGTGTGCATAGTGAGGAGGCTAGTCACCCCATATGAGCTAGGCTTGGTTTACTGGCCTTAGCCATTTTTTTCGTGTGATTTTACTGCCTGTCATGTTCCAGCCAAACACGGGTTCATTCAATTCATAAGACCCAGATTGAAGGCGCTCAAATATCGCCTTTTTCACGAGACTACAGGACCATTCTAGACGCGAATCAGAATGAGACAGGGTTTTATACGATTTATGATCCGCATCTCTAATAGAGGAGCGTAAACCCAAGACAAGAAGCTCGTCGCGATTTACAAGTTTTCCTGATGCTTGGCGTTCTCCGTCACTCATATTATTGGGTAAGTAGTGGTATATTGAGCTATGCCCATTTTCTCCATACTCTGAGTTCGCGATGAAAAACTCAGCTGAGCTTTTTTGCAGGGTATTTCTAGCAGCTTGTTTCAGTCCAGATTCGATGCAGTGCTGAACGATTATTGAGAGCTTTTCGGCAGTCAAAGCCTTCTGGTGAGCATCTGGATTTGCGAAGGTGCAATCATCCCAGCTGATGTTTGGATCATCTAGCTCGGTCTTTTCACAAGGCATGAAGACTCCATATTTTATTTCTTCGCTGCCATTTCTTTTACAGGGACCGATGTAAAGGTTATCCACATGGGTTCTCACAACGTTAATGACTTGTTGAGCGACAAGAGTATTTCCTGCAAATCCAAGAAGAAATCGTTTGCGTTGAACTACTTGTTCAAATCCAGAGAATACGTCGCCAATAAAATATGGATAACGAACTCTAGCTTCGATTTCAAAGACCTTCTGGAAGCTACTAAGTAGGCAATCTCTTCCAGTGTCGTTCGATATTCCACTATCGGTGGCCACAAAGACTCCGTTGATAGCGATATCCTTAGCGTTTGAATTTCCCCAGAGATCCTCCTGAAGCTTAGTTTCATATCCAACCAGTAAAAGAGACATTCGATGAGATTTTTATTATGGTCTCTAGCTTCCGTCAACGAGTTCCCCGCACAAGCTAGACTTGATTGGAAAACCACTGGAAGCGCGTAAATTTAGAATCGGTCTGATGTCTAAACAGGATTCAGTCTCAAGGATCGATCAGCTTCCGTAAATCCAGATTCAGTGCGTGAGAATATTTCAAAAGGCTGACAAGGGTAGGGCTAGTCTCCAAACTCTCAATATGTCTGATCCCGGTTCGGCTTAGGCCAGTCAGCTAGCTGAATTTTTGCTGTGAGATTTCTTGCTTAGTCCTTTCTTCGTGAAGTCGCTTACAAAG
Organism: Rickettsiales bacterium; assembly: GCA_023301015.1. The sequence continues at coordinate 1,577 of JALZVI010000090.1, forward strand.
CCGTTTTACGATTTCTCTCTCTTTGTCGTTTTTCACATGACCATAAATGGTCACTTTGTAGTTTGCCTTGGATGTCCATAAATGGCCTGTTTGCGATATGGCCCTCCAAATCTGTCCAGAATGCAATCAGTCAGTCAGCACTAATGCGAAATCTTGCCCTTCTTGCGGATATATAGAGAAGAAAAAGGGCTGTGTGGGCGTGATCATTGTTTTCCTCCTCGTTGCCATCGTGATCGGCTACGCGGGCGTTCGTCTGTTAGGTGGAAATCCAATTCTTGACGCGTTGACCAACGAAACTCATTCCGAGAGTCGATCATACAAGAAAGGTTTTCAAAGTGGATTTGAAATCGGCCAAAGCGATGCACTTACCGGGAAGGAGAGGCGGGGGACTTGGGCGGCTGAAAATGGAGAGGCTGCGGGTATTCTTGAACAAGTGAGCGCACCGAAAGAATATCAAAGAGGATTTCACCGAGGCTATAACGAGGGGTGGCATCACTCGAAAGACTGATTTTGTCTCCGGTGATCTTCAGCTTCACTTTTCCTTTCATGCTCTATGCTCTTCTCAAAGTTGGCGACTATTTCTGCGAGTTTGAGCCGTGCTCTTTCAGGAACCTTCAATAGCTGTAGTAAAGTGATTCTTGTCTCTAAGATTTGAGACAGCGAGCCAGCCCACGACATCGGATATAGCCTATGGGCTAAGACTTCGATCACCTTTTGAGCAGAATCTTCGCAGCCAAGAATCCTAAGAGCCCAAGGATGCCACTCTACAACCTTCCCCGTTGTCACCATCATCGGAATACTCCAAGCCAGCTTGGGGAAACGAGTTATTGGACTTTCATTGGCCCAGTCGAATAGTGTTGTTTCATCAATTTTCACCAAGAAGCTTTGCTCATTCTCATCTAAGGCTGAAGGACGGGCTCTAACCGGATCATCGACTTCGCTATGCTCTCCAAACCATGTCTCTAGGAGAGCTAGAGGTTGAACTTCTGCCAGAGCCTCTAAGCTCTGTTGATACAAACAGCGATGGCTAACGACAACTAGATCCTTCGTGTTTAGAAGGTTTCCTAGCTCTCTCGCATGATCCGTAGCCTCATTTCCTTCAAAACAAATTTGTATTACTGTGCTCATGTCATGATCTCTCATGCTCCGATCTCCTTGGCCTTGAATTAATTCTGACCTCAACAGGAGTTCCCGGCAAAACGCCTTGAAATTTGCTGTTGGAGTGTAGTCCCATTCCGATCCTTGATAAAAACGCATACCTAGAATTTTAATGGCAACCTCTGCCCCGTCCGGCTTCTTCTTGGTCTTTTCCAATAGTCCTTGGAGTTCATCATCGGACAATTGCTGGTGCTTTCTTCCGTAGCCCAAACAAGAATATCCCCATGTGGCGTCGTCGTATCGATCTAAAGCTTCGTGGAGCCTAGCAAGGCCAGCTTTGGCAAGACCACACTCAGCTTGGAGTGTCACAAGGTATTTGCGTAAAATGTCATCATGAACTGAAGCATCTAGCCTTGCTTTGACAAACTCTGGAAACTTTTCATTTGCTCCTTGGAGCAAACCACAGAGCACTGACACATCTCGATTTTTTGGCTCTATTTTTCCGATACACTGATGGAGAATATCCCATATTTCTGAGAGTCTTTCTCCACTTCTTCCCAGCCCAACTCCAAAGTGAAATGCTCGGGTTGTTTCACGGCTAACCAAAACCGGGGCGATCTCCGCAAAAGTATCAAAATTTTGCGAAGCTTCCTCTCCCAATTTCCGCACAATCTCTGAGGTTTGGCGGCGAGCAGCCTCTCGGTCATTTTTGAAATCCTCCGAATCCCACTCAGGGTCAAAACCAGAATTTCTATGGGATGTTACATAAGCTCGAATCCGATCAGGCAGCGTAGCTGGAACAAGTTTTGCAATTAGATTTTTCAACCTGTCTACCTGATCCATTGGGATTTTTTGAGAATCGTAGTAGAGAGTTAGCCTAGCAGCTCCCCAACCTTCAACCCAGCCCCCCGTTTCATGGCATGCTTGAGTGAGTTCTTCCAATGCGTCACAATATCCAAGTCTCCAGAGGCCTCTGAAATGAGCAGCTAGAACACGCTTCAATTGATCGCTGAGATGGGGGGTGTCTAAATGATCTTTGATCAAATTCAGAAACGAACAATACCACCGAGACTCATCTTCTTTGTATCGTGGGAGCCAACCATAACCTCTTGGTCTTGCTCCAAAATCTCCGTTTGGATCACCTACGAAGTGTCTGGTCTGTAGAGCGCCGTGCAGAAGCTCAAAACCTAGTTTTTGTTTCTTTTCATCGGCCTCACACAGCAACCCTAGAATTTTTTGATTTCGCAACTCAACCGGGGCCATGGTCCCAGAAAGAACGATATGACATAGAGTCCCTAGAGTGTTGCGAGCAGAACCTGAATGGTTTGAGGATTCCTCATTAACTGCAAATAAGGTCAGTAAATCAAACGACAAGCCAAACGTAGATTCTTCGTATGCCAAGTGCTTTAATAATCCTACGAAGTTAGCTTTGCGGCTCGCTGAGTTGCTATAAAAATCACCTGCATGAAGTCCTTCGGCCAAGTTCTTCAACGATGTCAGGAGTAGATCAGGAGAGAGTGGAGCCAAGTTTCGAACTAGATCCATCCCGTAACTACTCAGAGAGTGCAGATGTTGGCCTAGCCAACCATCCTCTTTTAAAATTGTTTCGAAAATAGCCACAGCTTCATCTGAATCATGGAGGTATCCAAGACGCCTAGAGAAAGATCTGATTAGCCGTTCGTTGTTTGATCCTAAAATGGCATCGATAATCGTAGATTGAGGAAGCTCCTGTAGAAGCTGTTTCGCCAGCCAATTTGCGATAGCATGAGGAAGAACTGCTCTCCATTTATCACGGCTTTGAACTAGCTCCCTCCGACTCAGCTCTTGGACATGCTGATAGAGCTTAATAGGTGTTATCTCTCCCAGAGACGCAAGCACGGCCAATTCTGAAGACATAGGCTTAACATCAACACCGTCGAACGAGTATAGGAGTGAAAGGAGCTTTCCTGAATCAAGAAGGTCCTGACGCTTATCGTCTCTCTGATGGAAAAGTCGCTCAAATAGCTCGCTATCTTTCAGCACTCCTAGCGTCTCATCTCTTTGAACGGTTTTGGCTATCGCGATTCCGATTCGAAAATTTCCGCCCGAAATCCTACCTACTCGTTCCGCATTTTGATCTCCTAGATTTGGGAATAGCCTTTTAAGTAAAGTGGAAATCAACTCAGGACTACTTGGCTCAAGCCGGAATACATTTGTCTCTATGGGGGTTTCATCTCTTACGTCGTATTCTACGGTGAGAAGGGAAATTTGGCTCCCGCTTTGAGAGCAAATTTCTTGAAGCTGCCTATGCAGCGATTGCGAACAGTTATCTACGATAAGAATGGCACGTTCTTGGAGCGCTAATAATTGCTGGGAAAATGCAGTAGGAATGGGTTGTGGGTTTGAAGCGATATCGGTATAAATAGCCAACTGGGGGGGGAGTTCTGCTGCTCCAACACCTTTCTCAAAAAGAGCCTGTATTAGTCGAGTTTTACCTACACCAGACAGCCCAACTAAACGCACCGCATTCCCGCCTTTAGAAAGGATCGACCTCAGTTCCGCAATGCCCTCCAAAACAGACAGCTCCACATTTCCACTCTCTATCTCTCGGACAAGTCGAGCCTCCGCCTCATCATCCACCAGATATTTCTGATTTTCCTTCTCTCCTCCAGAAGCCCAATTTCCGTAGGACTTCCATCCAAAATTACGCTTCGCTACACGGTCAAGAACCCAGACCATCACTGGGGCATAGCAACGCGCCCAAGTAGCCAACCGAGAACGATCAAGAAAATCCACTTGATTTTCATCTACCTTATTCAATTCGGACAGGGCTCCTTTCATAGCCTCCAAGCGGGACTTGAAGCCTGTTTGCTCAGGAACAGAATCCCCTGAACTTACAATGATGTATTTTCCTCCTCCTGAAATAAGCTCTGTAATACCCTCTCTTAAATCTCCCTTTGGGCACATTTCGGAAGTAATAGCGCCGCGCGGCATTGAGGGTTTCTTCACTTGAAAAACGACTCTTCCAGCCGATAAATATTCGCTGGGAGGCTTATCGCCGTTAAGATTGACGCATACGTCGAAACCGCCGTCAGGAGCATCTTGATTTCCACCCCAAATGATTCCAGCCGTGGAGATTCCAGCAGCGCTACATTCGGCCTCACAGAGACGCCCAACAAGCTCCCTAAGAGCCCCATCATCTAACTGAGCTATGTCTTGGTCAGTAACATCAAGTAAAGCGCACACGCTCGTCATATACGAGGTTTCTACAGCATCATAAAAGTTACGCTAGAGCTGAGTGGCGAAGATTTGGCCCGTGCTTCGGAATGGTGGACGATCCGTGTCTACGGATTAGGGTGGAAACCTTGGCGGTTTCAGAATTCTAGCGAATAAATTTTAGAGATACAGAGGCGGAGATTCTTCTAGTCTGGTTTTGCGAAAAACTGACTATGAATGAAAAATACCACCGCCTCTGCGAACAGGACCGTAAGGTCATCTACAACATGAACAAAGCCTCAATCGGCCAGGTTGAAATCGGTAGGGCTATTGGCTTCAGCCAAGCGACCGTGAGTAAGGAGCTTTCCCGTAATCGTGGGAAGCGCGGCTATCGTCCGAAGCAAGCCAACGACTTAGCTGTAAGCAGAGCTGCTCAAAAACGAAGTCGCTCCAAGGTGATCACTGGAGCCGTTCAGGACGAAGTAGAAGCAAGGCTGCTCTGTAAACATAGCCCTGATCAGATCAGTGAAAAACTTGCCATCAACGACATCCGTGTCAGCCATGAAACGATCTATTGCCACATCCTCGAAGATCGTAAAGCAGGTGGGGATTTGTGGAGCAATCTACGAATCAACTCACGGCGACGCTATCGGCGGCGCAACAAATTGGGGCGTGGAGAGAAAATTCCAAACCGAGTTGATATCGATGGTCGGCCCAAAGCTGTCGCCGAGCGTAAGAGCTATGGGGATTGGGAAGCGGACCTCATCCAAGGAGCTGGAAGCAGTGGCTATCTGCTCTCGATCTACGAAAGGAAAAGCAGGATTGGTAAGCTCTTCAAACTGGCCTCAAAAACGAGCAAGGAAACAGCGGTAGGGATCATCATGCTCCTGAAGAAATTCGAGGTGAAAACGATCACCTATGACAATGGTCTGGAGTTCGCGATGCACGAATTCGTGAATGATGTCCTTGGTTGCGATAGTTACTTTTGCAAGCCCTACAGCTCGTGGGAGAAGGGAGGGGTGGAAAACTACAATGGATTAGTGCGGCAATATTTTCCGAAGGGATCGGACTTCAGCGGGATCACCAAAGAGCGTCTTAAGGAGGTGGAGGAGGAGATCAACAACCGCCCTCGCAACGTGTTGGGCTATGACTGCCCAAATGACCTTCTTAGACACCTCCAAGCCTCATGAACAAGCCTCCCCGACCCAGCCTTCGCGCACTTGCGAGATTCCACTCATGGACTCGCTCCGCTCGCCCAACCGTTCCATCTCGCAATTGCGCGAAGATGAGCTAAACACCAGAGCAACAAGATCAGACAGAAAATATCCCCTCCTGTTTATTCCTTAGCTGTTTGAAAGTGCCGGTGTTTTATCACGAGCATAAATTTTTTATTAATTACAGAAGGTTCTAATTTACTATTCAATTTTGAGCGGGAAATTCTGGATGAGTGAGCGTCTAAGGGATGGTATATAGAAGCTTAACTTTCTTTTTTTGAGCTCTTTTGATGATATTTTCGAGTAGCGAGATCCCTTCTTCCGTGATTTTTTCTGAGGGAGAATGGCACCATTTGGCTCTATTCTCATCGTCCGGAAATCAGTAGCAGCCGTCCTCCGCTCTTGAAGTTGTCTATACTATAACGATATTCGGTCAGCCTCATAATTCCCCCCCCCCAAAAAAAATTAGCCATGAATTGGGCTTCGAGCCTTCTTTTCAAAAAGAAATTATCTCAGTTTAGCTCCATCGTTTTCATTCTATTTGCGGATTAATTAATTTGCAAATGCGATTGCTTTTAAAGAGGGAGCCAGAGCCTTTGTTCTTGCAGCCGCACCTTCTTGGGTTAAATGATTGAAGGAATCTGCAAAATATTTAGGTTCAGTGTGTACCCCGTAATAAGGATCCTCTATCACTGGCATATAGGCCTCGATCTCTCGAAGAAGCACTCGGTTTACGGCACGATCATGATCCGCTAGCTTAGCATCCGTAAGCGTCCAAGGGATCGTATAGATCAACCTTACCTCTTTTGCTCTGGCTTGCTCAAAGAGATTTTCTAGGATCTCAATTCCTTCCTTAGAAAGGTGTTGAGGAGGTAGGGGGCCTGGGAAATGATTCGATCGATCACGATATTCTGTCGTAAGAAGGCCTCCAGCTTGAAAATTGTCCATGTGATAGCGATAACTCGGCAAGCCCATTATTTTGCGCCCAAAAACAGTGACGACAAAACGCGCGCCCGGCCTCCTTTTCATGATCAATTCATCCCAACTTATTCTTTTCTCAAGGGTGCCATTTTGAAAGTCCCAATTCCCTAAGGAAACTCCGAGGGTTTTTGATTTTGCTCCTTTATCAGTCGTTAGAAAAATTGGCTCCAGAGCCAGCGCAATAGTATCGCCAGGCCTAGCCCCTGCCATAGAGATGGATAATATGTATTCCGCCCCCATCGGGACTGCCCCCCCTAGATTATACGAAGGAGGGAATGTCTCATCGAGGGCTGCTGGGTCGATCGAGAAAGAGCAAGTCGATCCTCCAGAGAAGATAACGACCTTATCATTCTCACTCTGAAGTTTAGAAAGACCTGAGCGCTTCTGCTCAATACAATCTCGCCAAAAGTAAAATTCAGGATTCCAGTCGGTCACCAATTTACTCGATAAATAGAAACCCAGTGCCACAGAGACTAGAACTGCAGGAAGATATTTCATGTTTAGAAATTAAAATAAATAAAGGTGGAGGGCTCGACCGGAGCCAGGATCACAACTAACAAAGCCATCAGGAAAACTGCCGGAACAGAAAGAAGCCAGAAATAAGGCTTTTTCTTCCTGAGGGATAGGCCTTCCAGAATCAATGCCACGAAGGACAATGAGACTATCGCGGCAAGGAGTGCTAGGACACTCCGATTATTGGCCAAGCTTGTGAGTGAATCTACCGAAAGTTCCAAATAATTTCGGAGGTCCAATAAAGTCGCTGTCTTAATCCCAATCTGCTCGATGCTTGATTCATAAAAGAGCAGCCAAGTGAAAAACACAAAGCTGAGCGTCACTAACCAGCTCAAAACCGGAGGAATTTGAAACTTAGGGATGTAATGACAAAAGATGAGCCCAGCTCCATGGGCGATGCCCCACAAGCAGAAATTCCATCCAGCACCATGCCAGATTCCGGAGATTAAAAAGGTTAAGAGCAGATTAAACCAAATAATCCCTTTCCTGCTCCCTCCGAGTGCAAAGTAGACGTAATCACGTAACCACTGGCTCAATGTGACATGCCACCGTCTCCAAAAATCTCTGAGCCCGAGGGACCAATAAGGACTGATAAAGTTGAGCGTCAAATTCACACCAAAGAGTGCTCCCAGCCCTAAAGCCACAAAGCTATAGCCAGCGAAATCAAAATAGATTCTTAATGAGAACAATAAAATCTCGATGATGACATGGTAGACGTTTCCCGTGTCCACAACGATAATTCCAGACAAACCTGCGAGGTTATCTGCCAAAACCATTTTATAAAAGAGACCTAAGACAATCCATGGAATGGCTTTTTCAATAGTGCTCTTACTGACCGAAAGCCTCAGTTTTTCAATCTGAGGAAGAAGGTCTTTTCGACGCTCGATAGGGCCCGCGACAATCTGAGGGAAAAACGATGCAAAATTGAAGTAGTCGATGAATCGAGGGGTTTTTAAGCTCTCTCTTCTGGAATCGAGACAAACCGAGATCACCTGAAAGGTGTAAAATGAGAGGCCCATCGGGATCAGGGCGTGAGGAGTGGTGATGTCCATCCCCAGAATTCCTTCCAAGGCAAACTTCCAATATTTAAAATAGAACAGCGGCGCTAGTTGAAGCACTACTAGTCCCATCCAAAGATAATTCTTACGTCGATTCTGGCTCTCAAAGGATGAATATCTGACGCAGAACCATCCTAAGAGAACGACCCAAAGAAATGCACACAAGGTGAGCGGGCTCTCTTGAAACAAGAGCCACATTGAAATGAGAGAAAAGGAAGCTTTCTCAAATCGCAGTCTCGCCGAAGGATTAATCTTCCCGATGCCCATCGCAAGAATCCAAGCGACGCCCAATCCAAGAAGGAGACTTTCCCAAAACTGTGCTTCTGCGAAGTTCATGAAAATTTAATTTAGATATTGGCGCCTGCGCCAATGAGAGACCACTTCTAAAGAATCATCCCCGCAGCCACTGTTTCATTAGTGCCTGGGTCGATGAGGATGAAGGAGCCGGTTTGGCGATTCTTATTGTAAGAATCGTAGAAGAGGGGCGAGGCGGTGCGGAGAGAAATCCGGCCGATCTCATTGAGCGCGAAGCTGGTCGTGTCTTCTTCCTTACGGAGGGTGTTGATGTCGATCTTGTAGCTGATCTTTTGGACGATCGCTTTCGTTTCCTTCGTGGTGTGGCGGATGATAAATTTGCCACGAGAATTGAGATTGGTATTTGAGAACCAACAGATCATGGCCTCGATGTCTTGCCCTTGTTGGGGGGGATTGTTCGCTTTTACCAACATGTCACCTCTCGACATGTCGATCTCGTCTTCGAGGGTGATGGTGACTGATTGGGGGGCGTAGGCTTCGGCGAGCTCAGTCTCGTCTTGGTAGACTTTTTTGACCTTGGTCGAGAAGCCCGAGGGCATGACGGTGACATCATCACCTGGTTTAAAGACGCCCCCGGCGACTCGGCCGGCAAAGCCGCGGAAGTCGTGGAATTTTTCGCTTTGAGGACGAATGACCCATTGCACAGGGAAGCGGGCTTGGATGTGGTTTTCATCACCACCGACGTAGACGTTTTCTAGGTGGTAGAGGAGGCTGGAGCCCTCGAACCAGTCCATGTTTTTCGATTTATCGACGATGTTGTCGCCGTTCAGGGCGGAGATGGGGATGGGGGTGATGTCGACGATGTTGTCGAGGCGG
>JALZVI010000091.1 GCA_023301015.1 Rickettsiales bacterium
GCTTGTTTTAATAATTCTGCTTTTTGTTCCTCTGTGATGTCCCCTTCAATCTTCAATTCCACGGAAACATGGGTTGAAAGTTTTCCACCTACTCCCCTCTTGACTTACCGAAAGCAATCAGGGATGGCATAGAAAAGGATTCAGTAAGAGTTTAGTCAGAGCAAAGCTTGCAGATGCTAGCCAACACTCTGGAGTTTTCTTCGATCAACCGTTAGAGGTTATCTACAAGCCCAAGCTTCCCAATAGCCCATTGGGAAGCGTCTCGGCTCTCAACAACGGCATTGATCCAGTAGAAATTAGCCTCTACGTTAATACAGATCATGACTGGCTAACAAACTTGCACAATACAGTACCTCTACTATGTCACGAACTCGGCCATGCTTTATTTGACATAATAAATCCCAACAAAATCTCAACAGAACTCTTCGAAGCTATCGCTTTAGATCCAAAGAAGACAGGCTTCTCTCATCATATGGAATACCGGGCAGAAGCTTTTGCATCAAAAATATCACCTACGTGCATATCTAGATTGAGAGTATTGCGAGGAGAGCCAGACCTCGATAACGATAAAAAAGGAAGCCCGTCTGTCAAGAAGCTAGCTGTATCATCAGAAGTAGGTTTTTATGAACAGATGCTGGGAAAAAACCTACAAACGGCTCTTCACGCTGCAAAGAAGGGAGAAAGATTCAACTCATTCTTAGATTACGTTGCAAACAGAGATGAAATTCTAGCGACACATTCCGAGATTGAAGCGGCCACTCAAGCAAGATCACAAAATAGCGTTTGAGTTTTATTATTTGCCGAATAGAATACAACCATGAAAACAATAATCTCCCCCGCGAAAAGCCTCAACCTTGATAGCGAGCCACCATTTGCCAAACACACAACTCCTGCATTCTTGCCCGAAAGCACTGAGCTGATTGCCAAGATGCGCGGGCTTTCGCCCGAAGAAATTGGCAAATTGATGAAAATTTCCGACAAGCTGGCGGAGTTGAATTATCAGCGTTTTTCAGATTGGCAAACGCCTTTCACTCCCCAAAATGCCAAGCAGTGCATCTATGCATTCAACGGCGATGTCTATGGCGGGCTGGATGCAGCGAGCTTGGACGAGGCTGAAATTGACTTCGCGCAGGAGAATTTACGCATCCTCAGCGGGCTTTACGGCCTGCTCAAACCGCTCGATCTTATGCAGGCCTATCGCTTGGAAATGGGCACGCGCATCAAGCCAAGCCTCTATGACTTTTGGGCCGAAAAACTCACGCAAGATTTGGGCGACGAGCTGGTTGTGAATCTGGCCTCAAAGGAATATTCCAAAGCCGTGAAGCCAAAGAACGTGCTGGATATTGACTTCAAGGAAAGCAAAAATGGCGAGCTGAAAATTGTTGCGATTCATGCCAAAAAAGCACGCGGATTGATGGCTCGATATATAATTCAAAATAAGCTAACCTCGCCCGAGGGCATCAAGAATTTTGACGTTGATGGCTATGAATTCAGGGATGATTTGAGCAATGACGGACATTATACATTTACTAGATAACTTGCGCGAGCGCGGCTTGGTGCTTGCCACAGCAGAAAGCTGCACGGGCGGAATGATCGCCGCAGCCATCACCGACATCGCAGGAAGCTCCGCTGCTTTCGACCGCGGCTTTGTGACATATTCCAACCAATCAAAAACCGACATGCTCGGCGTGAGCGCAGCCACAATTGAGGAATTCGGCGCGGTGAGTGAAGAAACCTGCCGCGAAATGCTGCAAGGCGCACTCGCAAACTCCGCCGCCAACATCGCCCTCGCAACCACAGGCATCGCAGGCCCATCGGGCGGAAGCGCGGAGAAGCCAGTCGGCACTGTTTATGTCGGAATAGCACAGCGCTCCAATATCCGAGTGATAAAATTTCAATTGAGCGGGAGCCGCGAGCAGATTAGAGCTGAAGCGATGGAGCGTGCATTGGGGATGTTACTGCAATAACATTTCTGGTGCGTCCTTGTGAGGGTAAACCCAAGCAATAGGTGCTGGCTTGTATATTTTAACAGCCCTGTCCTCACAGGGGTTAACAGCCCCTTCCTTCACAGCAAGCAAACCACCTTCAATCATAGCTCCCAGCAATTCTAAGGTTATCCCCTTAGCATTTGCTGGATACATCCCCTGCCTTTCACTAAAAATAATATGAGATTTAGGGGACTCAAAACCCTCCAGCCCTTCGATAGCATCTCCCTTCCCTATAGCATCAGAAAGCAAAGCCAAAGCACGCCCACTTTGAACAAGAAGGAAAGAAGAAGTCTGAGATATAGGTATAAAATTTTTATCCATAAAAACAAAATACATTAACATTGTTTCATCTTCATGACAGTCGCAGCAATTTAATCTGGTAAATTCTTTTCCTTAAACTCACACCATTCACGGATATGGCATGTGCCGCAGCGGGGCTTGCGCGCGATGCAAATATAGCGGCCATGCAAAATCAGCCAATGATGCGCGTACTCCATAAATTCTTTCGGGATTCGCTTCAACAGCTGCTGCTCCGTTTGCAGCGGGTTCTTCGCCTTCGCGAAACCAATACGATTGCTGACCCTGAAAATATGCGTATCCACCGCCATTGTTGGCTCGCCCCACGCCACGTTCAGCACCACATTCGCCGTTTTGCGCCCTACTCCGGGCAGCAGCACAAGCTCATCACGAGTGCGCGGCAGCTCGCCGCCAAAGTCATCAATCAGCATCTTGCAGAGCTTGAACACATTTGCCGCCTTCGCGTTGAACAGGCCGATGGTTTTGATATGATCCTTGATCCCGTCTTCACCCAACGCCAGCATCTTCTGCGGGGTGTCCGCGATTTTGAACAGCTCTTTCGTCGCCTTGTTCACACCCTTATCAGTCGCCTGCGCGCTCAGCACAACAGCCACACATAGCGTGAAATTATTGACAAACTCCAGCTCCGTTTTCGGCTCTGGCTCCGACTTGCGCAAACGCTCGAAAATTGCGATGGTTTTTTGCTTATTCATTTAAAACCTCAAAACCACTTGCGCGGCCTAATTCGCCTTCATCACCTCAGACAGCAGAAATGCTA
>JALZVI010000092.1 GCA_023301015.1 Rickettsiales bacterium
TTCGTCTTCGTCGGCACCCATTGGGCGGCCTGAGCGTTCTGAAACTTTTGTCACCTTCAGCTCTTCAATTATTTCATCAATATTCGTCGCATCAGACGGCGTCGGATACGTAATCCCAATCTCGCCTAGAGAACGGAAACGCATGTTCGCGCCCTTATAATCTTGGCCATGAAACTCACCATATGGCTTCGCGAAATATAGCGGCACAATTGGCATAGATTCGCGTTTGATATATTCCCAGATGTCTAGCTCTGTCCAATGCAAAAGCGGGTGAACGCGTACATGAGTTCCTAGTGGGAAATCTGTCATATATTGTCCCCAAAACTCAGGTGGTTGCTCTTTAACATCCCATTCGCCTTCAAGGTTGCGGGGTGAGAAATAACGTTCTTTCGCACGAGTTCCTTCCTCATCACGGCGGATACCTGTGATGATTCCGTCAAATTTATGCTCAGCCAAAACCTGCTTCAAACCCAAAGTTTTGCGCGCTGCAACTCGTGCAGAATGCGGCAAAGTTTCGTCTGTATCTTCAATGCCTGGGGCGATTGGATTGATAAGATTAATATTCCATTCCTTCACATATTGATCGCGGAAATCATAAACTTCCTGCATCTCAAGCTCAGTGTCCACATGCACAAGTGGGAACGGGATATTGCCAAAAAACGCCTTACGCGCCAGATGCACCATCACGTTAGAATCTTTACCGAAAGACCATAGCATTCCGATTTTACCCAGTTTTTTATACGCCTCACGGAAGATAAAAATACTCTCCGCTTCCAATGTGTCTAGGTGGTTCATTTTTAAATTATCTGTCATTACTTCTCCTCGTTAATTTCAATTTCTTCCGTGCTAACCCACAACCCACATTCCTGCTTCTGCTCGCCATCGTCACCCTTCGTGTGCGCCCAGCGTCCTGCGCGTTCATCCTCGCCCTCGGCGACTGGAACGGTGGAGTGCTTTGAGCCGATGGATTTATAGCCCTTTGCCACTAGCGGATGCGGCGGCAGGCTATGCTCCGCAAACTCGGCGGCGATGTCTTCCTTGCTCCAATTATGCAGCGGGTTGATGCGGAAAACGCCGTCTTCGTCCAGCTCAACAATGTCCATATTCTCGCGGTCAGAAGTCTGGTAGGATTTGCGGCCAGTAATAATCGCCTCAAACTCGTTAGTTTTCAACAGGCACTGCAATGGCTCAACTTTGCGAATCCATTCGTTGCGGTTTGGCTGCTTTTCCCACAAATCGCCATCAGGATCAATGCGACTCACCAACTCTTCGCACGGCTTTAGGCGACGCAAATTGGTTAGCGCAAAATGCTTTTCCAAATCGGCGGCATATTGCAAAGTTTCGTCAAAATGCTGCTCGGTGTCGAGGAACAAAACTGGAAGCGCGGGGTTGATTTCGGCTATTTGACGAATTGAAACGGCTGAATGCGAACCGAAAGATGAGAGCAGGGCAACCTTGCCCGCGAAATCTTGTGTAATCACCGCATCCAAAATTTGCGCAGCAGAAAATGATGAGTATTTCTCATTCAATCTCGCAGCCAACGCTTGCTTTTCCTCAGTCATTTAGTCCTTACATCCCTTGCAAAGCCATTTGCGGCTCTTTACATAATCTTCCGTTTTCGTATTCACTTCTCCAAAACTATCACCCTGCGCTTTCCATTCCACGCGTTTGGCGGCAATCTCGGTCATCTTTTCTTCCCAATCGGCTGGGTAGCATTCTTCCAAACATTCCCGAATCAGACGCGCTGTTCCTGGAGATTTTCCATTAGTCGAAACACTAATTTGCAAATCGCCACGTTGGATGAATGTTTGGAAATAAAAATCGCAAAGCGGCTTATTATCTTCCACATTCACGATGCATTTTGCGGCTTTGGCTTGCGCGTGCAAACTTTCCGCCTTGGGTGCATCAACAATCATCACAATATCAAATTCTGCAAATTCAATATCATTCTCATTCTTCGTATTATAAGCCTTGAGCTTGCTCGCCCCCGACTTACGCAAAATCTCTTCCCGACGCTCAAACTGGGTTCCCTCGCCAATTAGGGCAACAGAAAGCTTCTCCAAATTCAACATAATCGGTAACATTGCCTACCTTATAGCTAGTGTTTAGCCATAATGCAAGAAAAAAATGTGGATTAATTTATTCTACAAAGAATTGATGTGCTTTAGAAGTCGTAGACGATATTCGCCATTGTTCTTGTGTCCAACTTGTCCGTGCCGCTTGGAACTTCTGAAATATGCTCCATCTCATAGCCAACTTTTAGGCCTAAGCTATCCGAGATTTTTGTTTGCAAAGCAGATTTTGACAATGAAAAGAATGTCCCATTTGCATGTTCAGTAGACAGATGTTGCGTGAAAGATAGCCCGTCATTAATCGCCCATTCCAAGTCGCCTGAGATTCTTTGTAGGAAGTTGTTTTCTGCATCGCCATTTTCTCGTTTTGCTTGCTGAAAACCAAGTGCGGCTTCTGCTGAAAGTTTGAACTCGTCAGTGTCGAAATATTTATGGCCATAACCAACCACTTCTGAAAGGCGATATTCATACCCGCTAAAGCGATCCTTCACCCAGTCAAATTCACCAAATACATATTCTGTGGCGGACAAATTATTGCGCGATTGTAGTCCTGCGCGATATTCTTCAGTGCTGCGCACGTCGTTACTGCTGTTGTTTGCTGCGCTGAATGCTAGGATATGCTCCCAGTCACCGATGGTCTTTGAAAGCTTTGCCGCGCCGTTGAGGTTTTCATTTTCACTATTCCCTGTTTGCACCAAAAGCCCGCCTTCAACCGCGCCTTCCCATCCTTCTGTCCAGAAATTTGCAAGGTCATTTGCCGCATTTGCAACGCCTGCTGCTGGTTCAAAGCTTTCAACAGCTGCCACTTCTGGCGCAGTTTTTTCCGTGATATATTCTTGAATATCCGCTGCATATGAAGGGTTATCAGCTTCTGCCTTGGCAGTTACGGCTTCAATAATAAACTGGTCGTCAGTCGCGATTGCCTTGTCGATTGAACTTTGAATATCCGCTGGAATGATAGCGAGTTGGACAATTATTGCCATAGAGCTTGTTAAGATCATGATACTTCCTTTTTGGTTTATTTATACACCGCGAAGCATAGATGATATGAAAATGGGTTTCAAGAGGTGCTTTACATAAATCAAGGAGTTGTCTATTAAGATACTCTGGCCTAGATCTAGTTCAATTCGAGCTATACTATAGACTAGATGCGGAGAGGTGGCCGAGCGGTCGAAGGCGCACGCTTGGAAAGTGTGTGTGCTAGCAATAGTACCGTGGGTTCGAATCCCATCCTCTCCGCCATGCAGTCTTCAATCCCTCTTCTTTCAGCCCATTTTAATATACATATAGCTTATAGTCGTATATTTTTAACAGTATGAAATCTTATAGCGAAGTGAATTTTGATGGCATTCCTGCGCCGTATCATAATTATGGTGGGTTAGCGTTTGGAAACAAGGCTTCTGCAGGCAACGGCGGTGACATATCTCGTCCGCAAGAAGCTGCTTTGCAAGCTCTTGAGAAGGCGAAATTTCTTGCGGATTTAGGTGTGAAGCAGGCAATTCTACCGCCCCAACTGCGTCCGGAATTTGATTATTTACGTGAAAACGGAGTTGTAGGCAGTGAAGCTGAGATTTTAGCACAAAAACCAGAAATCCTACCAAAGTTATATTCTTCTGCGTCCATGTGGACGGCTAATGCTGCAACAATTGCCCCTTCCATTGATACACAAAAATTAAGCGTTGTGACGGCAAACCTATCTGCAAACCTGCATCGTTCTATTGAAGCAAAATATACGCACAGAATTTTAGAGCAAATTTTTGAAGGCTTTGCTGTTCACGAGCCGTTGGATAATGAATTGGGCGATGAAGGCGCGGCAAATCATACTCGCCTAACTCCAAAGCATGGAGAAGCTGGTGTGCATATTTTTGTCTATGGCGCAGATACCAAAAAGTTCCCTGCAAGGCAAAGCTTAGAAGCTTCAAAGAAGGTTGCAGAATTACTAGGCGTTGAAGGTCTGTTTCTAAAGCAAAGCCCTGAAGCGATTGATGCTGGGGTTTTTCATAATGATGTTATTTCTGTCGGCAATGAAAACGTCTTTTTATACCACGAAAAAGCATTCGCTGATGGTGGTGCAATAGAGCAAATAAAAGATGCATATCCCGCAGATGATTTGGTTTTAATTAAGATTGCAGAGAGTGATTTGTCGTTAGAAGAGGCTGTAAAAACATATTTCTTCAACAGCCAAATTGTAACTTTGCCAAATGGCGAGATGATTGTAATTGCACCGGAAGAGGCAAAGCAAAATGCGAATGCGGAAGATTTGTTTGTAAAAATAAAGAGGGATGATTCTAATCCAATTTCTGAGGTTCATTATAAAAACCTACGCCAGAGTATGAGAAATGGTGGTGGCCCAGCTTGCTTGCGCTTGCGCGTGGTAATGAACGATGAAGAAATCTCTCAAGTAGAGCAAAATGCCAACGTTTTTTTGAATGACGAATTATACGGCAAACTTACAGGGTGGGTAAAGAAATTCTACCCCGAAGAATTAGTGCCCGAAGATTTGTATGATATCGAATTGTATAAAAACACTCGTGCGGCATTAGAAGAGCTGGAAGAGATCACGAAGTTGTCGATTCTATAAAGTATATTATTCAGAGATGCCTGTGGGCTGCATCTTCAGTGAGTCTGGTTTTTCTATGAATATAATTATAACTATGCTAGCTTTTATTATAATAACTAACCTCAAACCTATGCGAGTTACTATGAAATACATCCCAATCATTGCCACAATCCTGCTGGTTGCTCCATCTGCTGCGCAAAGCGGTTGGCTTGATGATGCAAATGATCTGCTCGGTTCTGAGGCTGGAAGCATTATACAAGAAGCGGTTGGCGTTAGCGCAAATAGCGGGTCTTCTAATAATAGTAATATTGATTTATCAAGCCTTGCATCGGGCGATGTTGCGGCCGCTCTTAAGGAGGCGCTCACCATAGGCTCTAAAAAAGTTGTATCACAACTTGGTTCTAAAAATGGATTTTGGGGTGATGATAGTGACGATAACTTATATTCTTGTGAATATTGGATATATGAATTTGTTATCGCTAGATAGCATTTCTCAG
>JALZVI010000093.1 GCA_023301015.1 Rickettsiales bacterium
TTGTGGTATATGGTGAGAAGTGAGAGGGTGGGGGTGACCAGCACCAGCAAAATATGTGATATTTTCGGTGTAATTTTCGGTGTAATTTTCGATATAATTATAAATTATACTTAATTTTTCGGTGAGAATAATATTAATTATACTGACTTTACCGGTAAGAATAATAATTTTGGTATAATTATTCTCAAAAAGTTGCCGAAAAAATAAGCCACGCCCACTCTTTCACAATTCCCAGTGGCACAAATCCAGAAAAATTCCCAGTAACTTGGAAATAATATGGATGAAAAATCACTTGTTTCGTGTATAGACCATATATTTTCGTCTATTAAGTTGATAGACGTTAGCAGTGTTGTATCTAGCTTATTGATAGATGATGCGGTACCACCAGAGGGTGAATCGTATATGTTTGTTAACGAGTGGTCTTCATTGTTTGATTAAATTAAAAAAAAACAAAAAACATATGACTTTTATTATGGTTTGAGCGTCTGCTCGCCTTTAAACCCAGGGATCTATAATGATCATTGTCCTGGCACTATAATACGTATATATACGTATAAAGTACAGCAAACTGTGTAACCACACATCATTCATCAAATAAAGCATACAAATATCAAGAATAGCGATATATTTGCCAGAACAATGAATCCATTGGAAACTCTGGGTTTAAAGGCGAGCAGACGCTCAAACCATAATAAAATGATATAGTTTAATTCAGTGTATTATTTATTTAATTCACATCCTCTCGGGCACCACTTCTACATATAGAGCGTGCTTCTTCTCCTCGGGGAGAGAGATACGAGATAGGCGACAAAGGCGCCCCATGCGCTGCGCCAAATTCCCGCCACCAACAGATATCACACAGTCAAGCGGTATGTCCAACCCTGTCATGCTATCCTGCTTGTCACCGACCCCGCTATCCCTTACTACTAGTATCTTACTGGTACCATCGTTGGCCTTGAAGCTGTCCATCATAGTCTTCATCTTTTTCCTGGTTACAGGGGTGCGCTTGTCGCCAGAAGTCTTGTAATGGAATACTTTAGAATCGCACTCGTCAAAAAGGCCATCCCGTACCTCAGTACCAGGACAAATGATCATAGTTCTAAAAGTCTGTGTAGACCGACTAGATTTATCTTTAGCAGAGTGTACAGCACGCAACACAGTCTTAATACCCGTTGTAACACCAGAAATACTACTATTATTGGGTACAATGCGTCCCATCTCATCGAAGAACAAGTCACCGATGCGAGCAGGACTTACAGTTGTTACATCTGATTCAGTACGAGCCCTTTTCTGGGGCCTCTCTTCATTCTCAGATTGTACAACTTCAATACTCCTACCAGCCGTCTTAACCCCTACAGTACCATGAAATTCCCCCCTGCACATGGGACACTTGTCCTTGATGTGTTCCATACAATTAGAACAAGTGAAGTGAAGGCATGGCTGGATCATAGATACACTGTCCATCTTCTCAAAGCAAATAGGGCAATCTTCAGACGCGATCTCTCTAAGCTTGGTGCATAGTGAGTCAAGAACCTCAATCCTCCTCCCGTAAACATGCTGGTCGCACCTAGTGGCCTCTGGTGCGTTTGATGCGGTATTGTAAAAAGCCCTTTTAACTGATACCTTTGCTAGTATATCCTCTATGGTGTTACAGTTGCGAACATCTACATTGTACTTTACCGAGAACAGGTTAGAACCAACCTCACTACCAAGGTCAGTTGCATAGCCTCCACCTAGGCGCTCAGTAAGAGATGGCTTGTACGAAACTGTGGCAACATCCAAAATACTAGAATCCAATGCACTAGTACACTCAGTCATCACAGTGTCTCGTTCGTACTGGTCGAATACAGCAGAAGTCACACAAGTAGCGGCCGTACTCTCCTCCCACAAAGTATTAGACGACCACATGGGAAATACACCCCTAAGCATGGTGTTTACAGAGGGGGTGAACTCGTGGCTACCCCACTTGCCGAAATCAGCAGAGCACATCACTAAACGCCCATACATTAAAGATTGTATAGATGAAGCAGTCTTCTGAAACATTGCGTTTACTTTACAGTCACGTTCACCGACCTCATCGAAACAAATAGACGAGTAATACACACCTGTTTCAAGATATTTCTTAACGCCACATCTAGACGAGTCACATACTATCAGAAGCACCTCGTTGTGACCAGCAACTTCCTTACTGGCAAGCTTGTTCTGTACTACTTTCAGGGTCCACTTAGACCCATCACTGAATGTCATATTCTGAACTATCTTCTTAGCAATCTCTGCGTGGTACGCCCAGTGCTCAACTAGATGCCTGGGCGAAAAAATGATACACTTAGCACCAGGAATACTACTGGTTTGTACCTTACCAGTAGTTTCCGTCATACCAAAAACACTAGATACAACCTTGTTGGCATCATCAAACTCCGACTTCCTCTCGATAGCGTACATAACAGAGCCCATTATCGCTGTGATAGTCTTACCAGTGCCAGTAGGCATGTCTATAATCACAGGAGCCTTGATATCAGACGAAGGAGTTGCAAATGTGCGAGTAGGACGACCCAAAAAACTCGTATCAATCGTGGAAGATGGCCTGTATACGGTGCGACAGATAGCCTTAACCTGGATAGGAAGGAGAGGGAAGTTAGAAGCCACCGAAGCCTCCTGTACAGACGAAGATAGCCTGTTGAAGCGAGAAGCTGTGTCTTGGTCCATCTGGTTTACGTTATGGTCGATGGAGAGGCTGGGTTCTTGGGACCTCCTGTAGTCTTTGTTGGACTTCACTGTAGAGATGATGTCGGTGTTCTTGCAGCTCATACCGATAGCCTCGTTCATGTTCATCTTAGACTTGTATAGGTTCTGCCTACGCATAGCGAAGCGTTCGCGGTTGGAAGTGCTCGAGTAGTCGGTTCCCATGTTGAACATATTTGATTTAGTATAGGAAATTTGGAAGTTGGTGATTTTTGTTGTTGTTGATGTGGCTGGTGAAAATTGTGAGAGGGGTGGGGTGGGGGGCACCAAAAAAATATGGGATATTTTTTGGTATATTTCGGCTAGATTTTTCGGTTAGATTTTTCGGCTAGATTTTTCGGTACTATTAATTGCCTTGTGATATACCGAAAAATATCCCATATTTTTTTGGTGCCCCCCACCCCACCCCTCTCACAATTTTCATCGTCCACTTCAACAGCAAACCTATCCACACTTCAAAGTTTAAATAACTTAAACAGGATGTGCGATTGTAGTGCTTCTCAGTTTAACGCCTGTAAGAAGCGTACAGTGTTGGATATCTCTGTGGAAGACTCTGATGATGACTTTTTTGATTCACCTGTCAAGAGGACCAAATTTTTCGATGCCGACACCAAGCCTATTTTGGTAATACATAACATAGATGGGAGCAATGTAAAGTACGTTGTAGATCACCCTTTATTTTCAAGTGTTGTGGGATTTCACACTTCAGTTGATTACTCAACGTTTTACAGCGATGAGACGCATTGTGAAGTTCTGAAGATACTAGAAAAGAGTGGGGACGATGACTTCAGTCTATGTGGGGGGTTAGAAATGTGTAAAGAGGACGCTCTTTCTTGTCTATGGG
>JALZVI010000094.1 GCA_023301015.1 Rickettsiales bacterium
TATGGTATTTGTTGACTGGAGCACAAGTTCTATTCTCAATGGTCTAGATAGTGTATGTGTTGTTGGAGTGGTAGATGCGACCTGTAGTGATACAATTTGTATAGCTACATACATCAAAGATTGTTCAGAAATTTGTGATAATGGCATTGATGACAATGGAGACGGACAAGTAGATGAAGGCTGCTGTGAAGTTAATGTATTTCATCAAGGCTTGAAGAAACCTGGAGAGGCAACATTATGTGAAATTCTATTGGCTAATACCTCTCATCCATTGGCCACTGCTGATTGTGATGGAGGTGGTGTTGATAACTTGACGGAATGCCAGAATGGAGGAAACCCTGGTGACCCCAATGATGACGTAACCGTACCCACATGCACATCAACCTCAGCCGAGATATGTGCCTATGTGTTATCCAATACTACAAGTGCAATAGCAACTCAAGATTGTGATAACGGCGGGGTTGATAACTTAACTGAATGTCAGCTAGGGTATGACCCTACGGATGTATCAGATGATTCTAGTATTCCAGCAACTTGTACCTCAGGGACAGACTATTACTTGGGCTTTGATAATCATGCAGTAATAAGTCAACAAACCAGTGGAAACCCAATTAGTGGTACATTCCCAATCGGTATAGTCGGATTTGAAGATTGTATGTTGCCGCAACCAACCCCTGCTACCTTAACATCTAGTGGACAACCATTTTGTATAGGAGGTATAAAAGAAGCCAATTTGATCACTAGTACAAATTGGAATGTTGTAACAATTTGTTCACAAGTGGGCATGACCCAAAGGAATGATGATAACCCTACGGCCTGCGAGGTAGTTATTGATAAAGGACTGCCAACAGAACAAGTATTTACGATATCCGAACCATTGATATCAGCTGGTGGATCACTCACAGCGACATCCGTAAAAGATGGCTTAAAAGCCGCAAATATTCT
Organism: Rickettsiales bacterium; assembly: GCA_023301015.1. Next base: position 946 of record JALZVI010000094.1, read on the forward strand.
ACCAGCTTGTATGGTGATGACTGGAGGTACTGTTGCAGGAATTGCAACAGATGAAGCAGCCTGTGTTGATTTTAATGGTGCTAACTGGCAATATACTGTTGCCTGTGACTGCAAGTTGCCAAATGGTGATATACCAAATTCAATTACGGTAAAGGTCTGTCAAGACAGTGGTGATTATGCTAATTACTTATTAAAAATATTATAGCCTTATAATTTTTAAACCACAGAACGGCCTATTGCGGCTAACTCTCTCGTTGTTAGAAGTCACAGACTTCAAACTAATGTTAATTATATCTCCCTATAATATGATCGTGATTTAGATTACGAATAGCACGTAATAATTAATGCCAGAGACATCAGAGCTAATACCATTTCTGTTTTAAGTTGTCGCATTTGAAATATAAGTGACATTCTGAAACGTAAATGGGATAAATAAAACTAGTCCGAAATCTGTGGTTTCGGATAACGGAAATCACCTTTTGTAAGCAAACAATAAATAATATAACATATTACAAAAATATTTAATATAAAATGTTATTTTTGCGTATTACGATGATGCGTTATCGTATGTCTAACCCACCTTTTCTGATGTAGTGCCATACATATGTGTCTTTATGACGCATGTGTAACTATTAAATATTTACATATTTCTTATTGATTAATAATTGCAGTAGGGGCAGTATTGTACTAACAATATTTCCAACCTAGCAATTTAATCATGAGAATAGGCACATGAAATCAATTGTCATGAAAAATTTGTTCAGAACCATTATTCTGATTTTGCTTTTAACTACAGCAGGAAAGCAAGAGGCTTTTACACAATGTCTTTCTATTATAGACACTGTCTGTGTATCAGACCCAGATACCCTCTTCTTTTACGATCAATCAGAATTCAGTTCATATAACTGGATTACTAACAATGGTGCCACATTGACTATAGCACCTGGTGATACTATGGTATTTATAGATTGGAGTACCAGTTCTGTTCTCAATGGGTTGGATAGTGTATGTGTAGTAGGGATTGTAGATGCAGCTTGTAGCGATACGATATGTAGGACGTCTTATATAAAAGACTGCTGCCCCACAACTGGTCCAGATAAAGACAACGATGGGATACCAGATACGGCAGATGTTGATGATGATAATGATGGGATATTAGATTCTATAGAAATGATGCCTTGTGGTAATGCATTTAGAAGATTAGTACCTTCAGATTTTAACATAACAAACGCCTCGGGGACGGTAACTACTACAGCAGATGTAAGTACATTTTATGGATTACCAAGTGGAAGTATTATAGTAACTGTTACAGATGGTAGAAAATATAGTGCCTTAGATTTATTTAACCTAGGAGCGAATGAAAATACGATGTTTTCAGTTTCTGGAACATACGCTGTCTTTTTAGAAGTTGAGCATGGGTTTGGATTACAAACTAATTCAGACGGATTTACTGCTACAGATGGTATTGCGTATACTAGGGAAGGTGGGCAATTAGAAAGTGGATATCAGTTAGATGGAACCGGTTCAACATTTCAATTGACTAATGATGGGACTGGTGATGGTGCTGTAGACAATGGTATTATATGGAGGTCTATGGAGACAGCAACTGATGTAGATATATTTACTACTAATACTGTTAGTACTGTTAATATTATTCATTTAGGTATAAGGCCAGTTTGTGACACAGATGGTGACGGCATCGCCAATCA
>JALZVI010000095.1 GCA_023301015.1 Rickettsiales bacterium
GTTGCCTTCCATTCCCACAACTTCTGTAACATGTGTGATGCGGCGCGTGCCATCGCGCATGCGGCTGATTTGTACAATTAAGTTAACGGCCGATGCCACTTGTTGGCGGATTGCCGTTGATGGTAGGCCTAAATTGGCAGTCATAACCATGTTTTCCAAGCGTGCTAGGCAGTCGCGTGGGTGATTGGCATGGATGGTTGTCATTGAGCCTTCATGGCCTGTGTTCATTGCTTGTAGCATATCGAAAGCCTCAGCGCCGCGAACCTCACCAACCACGATGCGGTCTGGGCGCATGCGCAAAGCATTGCGGACGAGATCGCGGATTGTCACTTCTTCATCGCGGCTTTTTGCCAAGTCATAGGGCTTTGTTTCCAAGCGTACTACGTTGGGCTGAGTTAGTTTTAGCTCGGCAGAATCTTCAATGGTTACAACGCGCTCAAAGTCTTCAATTCCTTCAGACATGGCGTTGAGCAATGTTGTTTTACCAGCACCCGTTCCGCCTGATACAATAATATTCATGCGGCTGGCAGAGCAGCAGCGCAGAATAGTTGCAAGCGCTGGCGAAAGATTTCCCTGTTGCGCCATAACATCGAGTGTCAATTTGCGTTTGGAGAATTTGCGGATTGAGATTGTGGTGTGGTCAACGGCCAATGGCGGCGCGATGATGTTAACACGACTGCCATCTAGCAAGCGAGCATCGACCAGTGGGCGGCGCTTATCTAATACACGGCCAACTGTGTGGGCAATGTCTTTCGCAATTTGCAAAACGCTAGCTTCGTCGGGTAGGGTGACGTCTGATTTAATAAGCTTGCCAGCACGCTCAATGAAGATATCACTTGGGCTGTTGATTAGCACGTCGGTGATTGAGTCGTCTTCTAGCAGTTGGGTGAGTGGGCCAAAATTTTGTACTATGTCAGAAAATCTTGCGTCAGATTCTTCGGCCTCTACTTCAACCTCAATCTCTTCAATTGGAGCAAGTGGCTCAGGCACGTTTTGCACAGCTTCTTTCTTCTCAATTCTAGTGAGTAGTCCTGCCAGTTTCTCTAGCGTGTTATGCAATTTTTCTTCGAACATATATCTATTTTTAGCAGGCAAAGATTAAAATATCGTGAATCTAGCTCTTTGTGGATTTACCAAAGATACCAAATCCGCCAGATTGCGGGCTTGGAGGAGGTGGTGTTGGTGCGGCAGTTCTGCCTCCAAATCCGCCGTTTCCGGGTTTGGCCATTCCAGCAAGCGCAAAGATATTATTTAGATCGTCAAGATAGCCGAATTTTGCGCATTTCTTCGCCAACATTGGCATAAGCTGAGCTTTTTTGTGCTGACCCTTAATTTTTCCTTCTTCGTCTTTTCCAGCTTCTTCAAACGTGAATAAGTCCTGAGTTGAAATAACTTCGCCTTCCATTCCGTTCACTTCTGTGATGTGTGTCACTTTTCTGCTGCCGTCATCCAAGCGAGATACCATTACTATCAGGTCGAGTGCTGAGCAAATTCTTTCTTTTACAGCTTTTGAGGTCATTGTAGCTGCGCCCATGCTGATCATGTTTTCCAGTCGCATCAGCGCATCGCGAGGGGAGTTGGCATGAACTGTTGTCATGGAGCCCTCATGCCCTGTGTTCATTGCTTGGATCATGTCAAAAGCTTCTTTGCCGCGCGTTTCGCCTACAATTATTCTGTCAGGGCGCATGCGTAGGGCGTTTATCATCAAGTCTTGTACGTTCACTTCATGGCTGTCAGGCTCATTTGCACGCTTTGGTTTTGTTTCAAGGCGGACTTTATGCTCTATTGGCAAGCGCAGCTCTGCGGCATCTTCAATTGTTACAATTCTCTCATCGGAATTTATATGTTGAGCAACGCAGTTTAGCATTGTTGTTTTCCCTGAGCCTGTGCCGCCAATAACCAATATATTGATTTTTGAGCGTCCGCAAACTTTCAAAAACTCTGCCATGTCTTGGCTCATGCTGCCATAACCAACTAGCTCGTCTAGCGTTATCATTGTGGCAGGGAATTTGCGGATTGAAATTGCGATTCCATCTAAAGACAGGGGCGGTGCAACAATGTTCAATCTGCTTCCGTCAATTAGCCTTGTATCCAAATACGGTCTGTCACGGTTAAACTCTCGGCCCGCGGCTTGCGCGATATTATTCGCTAGCTCCAGCAATTGCTCATTGCTTTCAAATTTCACGTCTGTTTTCGATAGCTTACCATGGCGCTCAATATATACAGAGTCTGGTGCGTTGATTAGGATATCGCCAATTGATGGATCTTTCAGCATTTCGTATAGCGGCCCAAGCTTTTCGCGCCCGACTTCTTGAATCTCAAATAAAGACTCGTCTTTTTTAGTTTCAGCTATGTAGCTCGAAGATTGCTGGATTTTTGCTTCAAGCTGGTCGCAGCGATCCATCATAAGTTGCGTTAGTTTTGCAAAGTTTTCGGTAAAGTCATCCATAATTAATAAGCCCTTTTTTCTTGTGGTGTTGGGAATGAATTTGGCAGTGCAACCACCTTGTTTCTTCCTGTTCTTTTTGCCTCTAAAAGTGCGTCATCCGCTCGTTTAATAACCATCTCAGGTGTGTCGCCACCAGCGCGGTTTAGGGTTGTTATGCCAATGGAACATGTTTTTGCTAAGCTGCCTTTTTCAGTGCTAACTTTGAACGGAAGATTTGCGATTCTCTGACGCATGCGCTCTGCTGCAATTGCACCCATTTCCAAATTTGTTCCTGGCAAAAACACCGTAAATTCTTCGCCGCCATAGCGCACAACCATATCAGCTGGTCGCATGTTCTGGCTGATCCTTTCTGCAAACTGCTTAATAACCTCATCGCCAACATCATGACCATGAGTGTCATTCACTTCCTTGAAATGGTCGATGTCCAAAATCATGGCGCACATTGGGCGGTCATTTTCATTGCAATCTTTCATCATATTCTCGAGGTGAGAATCCATGTAGCGGCGGTTGTAAAGCCCTGTGAGTGAATCTGTTACGGCCAAAGAAACGCTGGTTTGGAAATTTGTGCGCAGTGCATCTTGATATTTCTTGCGCTTGATTTGTGTTTTTACACGCGCCAAAAGCTCATTCACGTCGAGTGGAGAGACGATATAATCATTTAGGCCAATTTCTAAGCCTTTGATAATTGATTGCGTGTCCATCTCGTCGACGACTCCGATAATCGAAATTGCGCGGGTGGATTCATTGCCACGAATTTGCGAGCAGATTCTTAATCCGTCAGATTCTGTCATCTGCGTGCTAACCAAAACCACGTCAATATTATGCCCTTGCAGTTGCTCAACAACATTGTTCATATCGGTGATGTTGAAAACATTTTGCGTGAAGTTGCTGAGCTTCTCCATAATTTTGCGACTTTCCACCACGTCATCGTCAATCACCATGATTTTGGCGTCAACCATTGCGGCTTTGTCGATTTTGTTATCCATGCCGAATTCAATTCCGGTCTGGCCACGCAAGCGCAGCTCGTCTACCATCACTTTCAAGCGCACCAAGGATTTTACGCGTGCAAACAGCGCCATGTCATTCACAGGCTTTGTTAGGAAGTCATCCGCACCAGCTTCAAGCCCTTGAATTCTATCTTTTTTCTCAGATAGGGCGGTAACCATGATGATTGGAATATGCGAAGTCTCTGGATCTTCACGCAAAATTTTGCATGCCTCAAAGCCGTTCATTTCTGGCATCATAACATCCAGTAAAATTAGATCAGGAGATTCATCCTTCGCGCACTGAATCGCTTCAGCTCCGCTATTGGCAGTAATCACCTCGTAATATTCCTGAGTAAGCTTGGCTTCTAAAAGTTTTACGTTTGCAGGGATGTCATCAACAACTAATATTCTTGCACTCATCTTAAACGCCGCCTTCAAATTCTGGAACAGAGACGAATCGTTCAATGGTTTGTAAGAATGGAATGATTGAAATTGGCTTGGAGATATATGCCTCGCAGCCAGCTTTCAAAATACGTTCCTCGTCATCTTTCATCGCAAATGCAGTTACTGCAATAATTGGTATGTCACGCAAGTCTTCTTCAGACTTTAGGTTTTTTGTTATATCAAAACCAGAAATTTCTGGCAGTTGAATGTCCATCAAAATTAGGTCAGGGCGAATTTCGCGCACTAAGGAAGGGACGTTGAGGCCGTCTTTTGTCTCAAAAGTTTCA
>JALZVI010000096.1 GCA_023301015.1 Rickettsiales bacterium
GCCTGCGCTAAGTCGGAATCTATCTTGCCATAAACTGGCGCCCCCCAACCTACAGGCACATTTTCAGCCACAACTTCAATCACCGCACCCACAGACGAGCCGCTTTTGCGAATTTCGTCGAGATAATCAGCGCATTCCTTCGCCATATCAGCATCAGGGCAGAAAAATGGGTTGTCATTCACCACAGACCAGTCGCGCTTGTCTGTTTTCAGCTCGCCCATCTGCACCATTCCAGCCGTAATTTTCACGTCAGGAATCACCTTCCGCGCCACCGCACCAGCGGCCACACGCATTGCCGTCTCACGCGCTGAACTGCGCCCTCCTCCGCGATAGTCGCGGATTCCATATTTTTCCCAATAGGTATAATCAGCATGTCCAGGGCGGAATTTTTCAACAATATCGCCATAATCTTTGCTGCGCTGATCTTGATTCACAATCATCAGCGAAATTGGTGTTCCAGTAGTTTTACCCTCAAACACCCCGCTCAAAATTTTCACTTCATCAGGCTCGCGGCGCTGCGTTGTATATTTATTCTGCCCAGGTTTGCGCTGGTCGAGGAAAACTTGAATATCCTCCTCAGTCAAGGGAATCAACGAAGGCACGCCGTCAACCACGCAGCCAATCGCCTCCCCATGGCTTTCGCCCCAAGTGGTAAAATTGAATAATTGTCCAAATCTATTGTTCATGTTGGCAATATATATTATTTATTGTAAACTCTCAAACATGAAAATTAAAACCGCAGTTTTTCCCGTAGGTGGCCTAGGCACCCGCTTCCTTCCCGCAACCAAGGCAATGCCCAAAGAAATGTTGGTAGTACTTGATAAGCCCCTGATTCAGCACGCTTTTGAGGAAGCAAAAGCCGCAGGTGTCGAGAAGTTCATTTTTGTCACAGGGCGGAACAAAAACAGCATTGAAAACCATTTTGACCACGCTTTTGAGCTGCAAAAAACATTGGAAGACAAAGAGAAAGCCGAGATTTTGGCGCTCACCAAAGACTGGCTACCACCCGCAGGCAGCATCGCTTTCATCCGCCAGCAATCTCCCCTCGGCCTCGGCCATGCAGTGCTTTGCGCAAGAAATTACATCAACGAGCCGTTCGCGGTGTTGCTAGCTGACGAGCTATTCCTCTCAAAAGCGCCACAAAAACCAGCCTTAGCGCAGATGGTAGATGCCTATGAGGGCGGGAATATGATTCTGGTCGACGAAATTGAGCCACACCAAACGGGTTCATACGGAATTGTGGAGACGGACGGAAATCGCATCAAGCGCATGGTGGAGAAGCCAAAGCCAGAAGACGCGCCTTCAAACCTAGCAGTTGTCGGGAGATATTTGCTAGAGACAGACATTTTTGACTATTTGGAGCAGCAAACTCCCGGCGCAGGCGGAGAAATTCAACTGACAGACGCTCTAAACCGCATGATTGTTGAGAAACAAAATGGCTTCGTAACTGGCTTTGACGGAGAGCGCTTTGACTGTGGCGGACGACGCGGTTTCATCAAGGCCAACATCGCCTTCGCACTGGCTGACAAGGATCTGGGCGACGATGTTCGGAGCATAATTAAAGAGATGCTTAAATAAATTTATCTTTAGCGCCAAAAAGCTTGTAAAGCGCTGAAAAATAATGTATACTTCTATTCATATGAATTTAGATGCTAATCAGGTAGGGAGTTTAGTCGGCGCGAGCAAGGTGACGCAAACCAATGTCTACGACCTGGTAACGCGCACTAACCTTCAAGATTCGGCAACAACTGGCCTGCAAGGACTGCTTAGACAAGAAGTTCCAACCAGCCTAACCGACAGACAAAAATCTACTCTTTCTAGCCTAGAGACTTTCATCACAGAAAATGTGAATGCTTCTGCGGCACCAGAATTACTAGAAAGCTTGGCAGCCCTTCAAGGCCTACTTGAGCTGAATACCACTAGCCAAGGTCAACTAGACCCAATTTTCAGCCTCCTAGCCGCCCAAAATGGCGTGGGCGAGAACTTCAGCACTGGCAGTCTTCTAGATATAGAAGCGTAGGAACACAACCTACCAGAGCTGCATAAATATTACAGTTATATGAAATCTTCCAAATCCCACCCCCAAGCCATTGACACGGCAGGCGAAATAATGTATTAATAATATATTAACTATTTATTAATTTGTTATTAAGGAGTTTGAGATGGGTGAGTTAGCAGTGAAGGAAGCGAAGGTTGAGAATGTGGTTGCAGAGAAAGCTCCCGAGAGCATTAAGGACATTTTCGCCGCAAACTTGAGAGCAGCTGCAAATAGAGTTCCTGGCAGAACAGATGAAGCGCATGAGTTGAGAATGCTGCTTAAAAGCCAAGCACTTCACTCAGAAGAATCCACTATAGAAAACACGGGTTTGGCATTCTTTTCAGCAGCACGTGGCGCTCAATACGAGGACGGTTTAAGCAAAAGCAACAACCAAATTGTTATACAATTTGCAGAAAAAACAATCTTAACAAGAATAAATGGAATAGCTAACTACCCAGAAAACCCCTTAACCGCGGCTAGGTTTGATGCGATCGTAACGGAATCACTTAAAAACTCTATAAACACCAGAGCTCTTCAACTAGGTCAAGAGTTAGTAGTTCCGCCAGTTGCTGCTGTAGATGCGAATAAAGGGAATGTTGCGCAAGTAGATAACAAGCAAGCTGAAGCTGCAAGATAAGATTTATGCTAAACTTGGAGAACCTGCTGATTTCGCCTGACCATTGTCAGCAATTGCAGTTTCCACAGGGCTAGGAGCAGCTTTGTCGCTCTCAACATCAGCCTTTTTCAGTGGCTCAGCTGCTTTTGCAACAGACTCTTCTGCGCTAACCTTACTAACCTCAACCACTTTCTCCTCTTGCATTCCAGCCTTCTGAAGCGGCTTTGCAGCATCTGCTATCATAGATTCGAATAGATCATCGTCTGACATATACTTACTATCCTTACTCTCCTCATAATCCGACTTAAAGTTATCAAGCCCCTTTTCTGCAGCCGCATCATAGATAATATTTTGAAGGTTGCTCTGAGCCACAACTTTCACATCTTCCAACTTACCTAGCTCTTCAAAGCTAGCACTCGCCTTGCCTCTTTCATAACCTTCATTCACCTCTTTCACCTGAGCAACACTTGCTGCACCTTCTTGGCCAGCTAAATCAGTAACTGGCTTTAACATTTCAGCTACTGTCTTTTCATTATTCATATCCTTCCTGTAGCCCTTTTGCTCCAAGTCCAAATCCAACATCTCCTTACCACGTTCCTTAGCAACGCCACTATTCCCAGCGGCCTTCTGCGTTTCAACCCGCTTCTCATGCGCGCGCTCTGGCAAATTCTCATGGACATATTCTTCAGTACGCACACTACCAAAACCTTTCTGAACAGCTTCAGCCTCAAGCTCTTTCTTTGCTTCTGCAATAAATGTCTCGGAGAACTTGGCCGCAACAGCATTCATCTTCTCCGGATCATTCTTCAAGCTCGTCCAATACTTCTCATTATCCAGCATTGATCCGAATGTCGTATAATCGTCCAAGGCCCAGCTTTCCTTAGCCATCAGCTCACCATGAAATGCCTGCGCTTGATCATAAGTAATTTTCGCCATTGCGCTAATATTAATCGCCTCGCTAGCCTTTTTGCGCTCTTCATCAATCACGCCAGAAACAGGATTAGTCAAGCGCTCGTAATTTCTATTCAAAAACTCTTTATGCTCTGGAGAATACCCCAAATGCTGCGCGCGCTGAAGCTCATTTACAATGCCAGAAGCCTCAGATTCATTTAGTTGATTTCTTTCAACTTCATTAGATAATGCCCAATTCATATTCGTATCCCCCACTACCGAGATTAACAAATAATCGTTAAGATATTACTAAGCCTTAATATTTATACGGAAAATATTAACTATTAGCAATTTGTCTAAAATTGCGCGCATTTTTAGAAAGCTGTTAAGGCTTAAATAACCCAATAAATCAATAGCTTGTGGCTAACTAGCTAGCATCGCGAGTAGCGGCGGTTTTGAGGTTATAATTCTCTATCAAATCCTCAGCAATCTGCACAGTATTAGTCGCCGCGCCCTTGCGTAAATTGTCCGCAACGCACCAAAAATTGATCGCATAGTCAGCTGACTCGTCATCACGAATACGAGAAATTATAACGCCATCTTCGCCCGCACTCTCTTTCGGGGTGCAATATCCACCATCTTCACGGCGATCTTGCACGGAAATACCTTCCGCTTCTTCAAAAAGTTCAGTTGCAGCTTGCGCATCAAGGAAGCTTTCAAACTCCACATTCACACTTTCAGCATGTCCAACAAACACAGGAACACGCACGCATGTTGCGCTCACAGGCATATTCGAGCCAAAAATCTTCTTGGTCTCTTGAATCATCTTCCACTCTTCTTTAGTGCTGCCATCATCCATAAACACATCAATATGCGGAATTGCGTTGAACGCAATTTGCTTTGTGAAGCACACAGGGCTCAGATTATCATTTTGATAAATACCCTTTGTCTGATTGAACAGCTCGTCCATCGCCGACTTGCCCGCGCCAGAAACTGACTGATAGGTTGAAACCACAACGCGCTTGATAGGCACAGCGTCATTCAAAGGCTTCAACGCCACCACCATCTGAATGGTTGAGCAGTTTGGGTTAGCAATAATATTTTTCTTTGTATATTCCGAGATATGGTCAGCATTCACCTCTGGCACAACTAGCGGAACATCTGGGTCCATATGGAAATGCGAGCTGTTGTCGATGCACACGCAACCAGCAGCCGCAGCAATAGGGCAATATTTCGCCGAAATTGTACCGCCAGCTGAAAACAGCGCGATATCCGTGCCAGAGAAGTCATAAGTTTCCAAATCCTTAACTACCAAGATTTTTTTTTCGCCAAAGCTCACTTCACGCCCAGCCGAACGGCTAGAGGCCAAGGCCACCACTTCGCTCACAGGAAACTTACGCTCAGCAAGAACTTCCAACATTAAACGCCCTACATTTCCTGTAGCGCCAACAACTGCAACTTTGTATTTACTCATTTTTTACAACCCTAAACATTCTTTTGAAAAAGCATGAATACAGCTTTTCTGCCTTCTTTCAAAGACTTTTTTTGATATTTCGTCTGGATATGCCCATCTGGCTCATTTTCCCAATCACCCTTTGTTTCCGCCAGCCAATCAAACTTCGGATGATTCAGAAAATGTCGAAGAATCCATTTCGCATAATCCACCCAGTCTGTCGCCGTTTGCATATGCCCATCCGCCTTCAAAATCCGCGCGAACATGCTCAAACTCTCTTGGTTCACAATTCGGCGCTTATGATGCTTCGCCTTCGGCCAAGGGTCAGGATGCATGAGGAAAATTTTGTCGACACTCTCATCCGCAAAGCCTTCAATCAGCTCGCGCGCATCACCCTGATGGATTCGCACATTCTCCAACCCTTCCCGCTGAATTGCCACGCACAAGCGCGCCACGCCATTGCTGAACGGCTCACAACCTATATATAATGTATTCGGGTCAGCGGCGGCACGATGCGCAATATGCTCGCCCATGCCAAACCCAATTTCCAGCACAACA